>JBBSKW010000165.1:0-6589 GCA_038256005.1 Pyrinomonadales bacterium | reverse complement strand
GGCGTCGGCCGTGGCCGTTAAAGCTGCCGTTGATGCAGCGATACAGCAGGCGGCCACCAGTTCGGCGTCGAATTCGTCGGCACCGGCAGCAAATTCCACTACCAAATGACAGATGTCGGGAACAACTTAGAAGAGGATAAAGAAAGCCTCAGCTGGGCGCCAATCATCGCTTCGTTGATCTCGCTCGTCGGGCTTTTCGATTCTGTATACCTAACGATCAAGCACTATTCGGGTGAGCCTGTTCCGTGCAGCTTGGTCGAAGGCTGTGAAACGGTTCTCACGAGCCCATACGCCGAGATCGCGGGCGTGCCGCTTGCGGCACTTGGAGCCGCAGCGTATTTCGCCGCTTTTTCTCTATCGATTCTGGCCGCCTTCGGTAACCGAGTGTTCTGGAAGCTTTTAGGTATCCAATCGGTTCTGATGGCCGTATTCTCGATTTGGCTGATCTATTTGCAAGGATTTGTAATCGGGGCATATTGCCAGTTTTGCCTCATATCTGCCGGTTCATCTATTGCCCTGTTCTCTACCTACTTAGCGTCAAAGTTTACATCTCGGAAATGATGCCGTAACTGAAACCGTTACGCCGTTCCACGCGAAATCATTCTGCGAGAGGCAAGATAAGCCTTTTGCAGTTATTTGAAGATTTCAATGTGGTTAGAGCGAGGCCAGAGCGGTTGTAGAGTGTTGGCTTTTGTTCTCATTAAGTTCAATACACGCCGTTTTCGGTTTGGCAGTTTGCTTTGTTTAGGTTAGTTTATAGGTTGTCGGGTCTGAGTCAGATTTTTTGATGTCCCAAAACATCCTTAAACGGATAGCAAACGGCGACCAAGCCGCGGTCCAAGATTGCCTTAAAACTTATGGCGGCTTGGTCTGGTCGTTGGCGCGTCGTATGCTGCGAAATTCTGACGACGCGGAAGATGCTGTTCAGGAGATCTTTGTAGATGTTTGGAAGAATGCCGGGCGTTTTGATGAATCGCAATCGTCTGAAACGACTTACATCGCGATGATCGCACGACGGCGTCTGATCGACCGAATTAGGTTCACCCAAAGGCGAATATCGGCCGACTCCATCGAAGATATGCTGGCGGAACCCGCGCGAACGGGCGACGCGGACATGCAAACGCTGGTCGAAGGCCGCGAAGCGTTTAGAGCATTGAAGGGCCTACGGCCCGAGCAGCAGCAGGTTTTGCAGCTTTCGATAGTGCAGGGGCTATCACATCAAGAGATATCTGACGCAACGGGAATGCCGCTTGGCACCGTCAAAACTCATGCACGGCGAGGCCTCATGCAGGCAAGAGAGATAATGGGTGTTGGAAATTCTAGCAAGGAGGTTTCAATATGAGCAGTAAATTAGATGAAAGAGGATTGGAACTCCTGTGCGACCACACCCTATTTGGCGTCAGCGATGAGGAATTGCGTGAGCTCGAAAGTCTTGCCCCGGACGCATTGTCCGGCAACGATGCCGTTGCGTTTGAATTCACGGCGGCTCAGTTAAGTATGATCAATACTGACAATGCCGAATTACCGCAGCATTTGTTCGATAAGATCGTGGCGAATTCTAAACAGCACGTTGGCGTCGAAACAAATGTGTTCACGGCACCTCGCAGAGACGTAATTGCCGAAAAACAGAATTCTGGTGCGATCTGGGGTTGGCTTGGATGGGCGGTTGCGGGTGCGGCTAGTATTGCTTTGGCTGTGAACATATTCTCTCCACAAAGCGGTACCGAAGTAGCTAATTTACCGAAAGACCCGCCGGTCGTTGAGCAGAAGCTTACACCTTTGCAATTGCGTCAACGTCTGATCGATACCGAACAAGCCGCTCTCCGAGCCGATTGGAGTAAAGGTACTTTCAAGGACAGCGAAGGAATTTCCGGTGACGTGGTCTGGAGCGATGCCAAGCAGACCGGTTACATGCGGATCAGCGGACTTCCGGTTAATGATAAGGCTAAAAATCAGTATCAGCTTTGGATCTTTGAGGATTCTAAGCTCGAGAAATTCCCAAAAGACGGTGGTGTTTTTGATGTCGATGAAAACGGTGAAGTTATTATTCCGATCGATGCAAAGATCGCTGTGAACAACCCGAAAGCGTTTGCGATCACGGTTGAAAAGCCCGGCGGCGTAGTTGTTTCGGAACGCGGCCAGATCGCGGGTCTCGCACCAGTGAAACCAAGTCAGTCCTAATCCCGTATAACATTCAGAATTTCAATCTGTGTTGCAACTATGGAACTCGGATCTTCGTCCAATAGGCGATTCGGTCGAGTTTTAAATTGCAACCGATTTTTACATTTAAATTAGATTTACAAGGAGTTAGACATGCGATCCAAAAATCTCATTGTCGGTTTATTTGCCATGCTCGCTATGATCTCGACGAGCGTTCCGGCACAGAAAGCCGATAAATTGCCGCCGATCGGCGTCAAGGAATACACACTCAAGAATGGCCTTCGGGTACTTCTTCACCAAGACAAATCAACGCCTGTGGTGGCCGTTGGCGTTTGGTATCACGTTGGTGCAAAAAATGAGGTTGAGGGCCGTACCGGTTTTGCTCACCTTTTCGAACACATGATGTTTCAAGGTTCGAAAAATTACGATGCCGACTATTTCACACCGCTGCAAGAAGCAGGTGCGAACATAAACGGAACCACAAACCAGGACAGGACCTGGTATTTCGAAACGGTTCCTTCAAACTTCCTTGAACTTGCTCTTTTCATGGAAGCCGACCGTTTAGGAAATCTGCTTCCCGCGATGACGCAGGAAAAGCTGGATAATCAACGGGACGTCGTAAAGAACGAACGTCGCCAGCGTGTTGATAATCAGCCATACGGTACCGCGTTTGAAAAGATCGGCGAGTTGATGTATCCAAAACCGCATCCCTACAACTGGACGACCATAGGCTCGCTCGACGACCTTCAGGCAGCTTCGATGGACGACGTTCAATCCTTTTTCCGCCAATACTATACGCCAAACAATACCGTGCTCGTGCTTTCCGGCGATTTCGACGAAAAGCAGGCTCAGGGCTGGATAGAAAAATATTTTGGATGGATGCCGAAGGGTACTGACATTTCGCGCCCGAATCCGGCACAGTCTAAGCTTGATAAGGAGATCAGAACAACCGTCGAAGACACGGTTCCGCTTCCGCGGCGATATATGGTATGGCACGGGGTCAGAGCATATTCAGCCGATGAACCTGCTTTGGATTTCCTAAGCAATATTCTATCGAGCGGCCGAACCTCCCGTTTGCAGAGCAACCTGCTCTACAACAAAGAACTTGTTCAGCAGATCGGTGCATTTAGCGGTGCCAACGAAGCAGCGGGATTGTTTCAGATCCAGGCAACGGCCCGGCCGGGTAAATCGCTTGACGATATCGAAAAGGAAATTAATGCCGAGCTCGAACGTATCAAGAATGAGCCGCCGACTGCCGAAGAGATGACGCAAACGCTGAATCTTATCGAATCGCAGACTATCTTTGGATTGCAGACCGTGCTTGGAAAGGCCGGACAGCTTGCGACGTACAAAGGTTATCTCGGTAAATCGAATTGGTTCCAGGACGATCTTGACCGATATAGAAAGGTCACGCCGGCAGATGTATCGCGAGTTGCGAAACAGTACCTGACCGATAATCGCCTCGTAATGAGCTACGTTCCCCGCCGCGGAGAAGCTCCACGGACCGCGAGAACGGCCGATGAAACGAAGTCGAAATCTGATAAAGCTGATGCGGCAAAATTAGCTGCTCAGACCGCGGCGCTACCGAAAGCGGGACCAGATCCGAAGCTTTCGTTGCCAAAGATCGAGAAAACAAAGCTTTCAAACGGAATGGAAGTCTGGATGGTGGAACAGCGTGAGCTGCCGATCGTATCGATGAACATGGTCTTGAAAACCGGATCGGCGACCGAACCGGCTGATCGCGTTGGAGTATCGGGTTTTACAGCTCAGCTGTTAGACGACGGAACGAAGACCCGCTCGGCTCAGGATCTAGCGAATCAGCTTCGACAGATCGGCGTAACCGGAATTGGAGCGGGTTCAGGCTTTGACTCGACGAACGTTTCGATTCAGGCTCTTTCGCGGCATTTCGATCGGGCTCTTGAGCTTTATGCAGACGTGATCCAGAATCCGGTTTTTCCGGCTACTGAACTCGAAAGTCTGCGTGCCCGCTCACTTGTCGGACTTCGCCAGCAGAAAGCGAACCCGAACGCGATCAGCAACGTCGTTTACAACAAAGTTTTATACGGCGACCATCCGTACGGACGCGACAACACAGAAGCGACCATCAAGGCCATCGCACGGGAAGACGTTATCAAGTATTACGAAGGAACGTATCGCCCGAATAATGCCGTTTTGATCGTGACCGGCGATTTCAACAAAGCCGATCTCAAAACAAAACTTGAAAAGGCGTTCGAATCGTGGAAGCCGGGTGCGGTTGCAAACGGCACTTTGCCGACAACTGCAAAGCTCGAAAAGACCGAAATCTTTTTGGTCGATCGGCCAAATTCGGCACAATCGGTAGTCTCGATCGGCCACGTCGGACTCGACCGTATGCATCCGGATTACTTCCCTGTTTTGGTGATGAACTCGGCTTTGGGCGGCAGCTTTACTTCGCGTATTAATCTAAATCTTCGCGAAGACAAGGGCTACACCTACGGTGCTCGGAGCGGATTTTCGTTCCGCAAAGGCCCCGGACCGTTTTCCGCTGGCGGCGATATCCAAACGGCCGTCACTAAGGAATCGATCATCGAGTTCATGAAGGAACTAAACGGCATCCGTGAAGGAAACCCGATGACGCAGAAAGAGCTCGATTACAACAAGCAGAGCTTGATTCGTCGGTATCCATCGGGATTTGAAACCATCGGTGCGATATCGGGCCAGCTAGCGAACCTGGTCACCTATGGCCTACCGGATTCTTATTTCAACGACTACATCGGCAAGATAAATGCGGTTACGGTCGATGATGTGAATCGCGTGGCGAAGGCATATCTCGACCCATCGAGAATGGCGATCGTCATTGTCGGTGACCGAAAGGTGATCGAACCTGGACTGAAAGAACTCGGATTTGCGGTCAGCATCCTCGATGCTGACGGAAAACCTGTTTCGGAATAGGAAGTCTGAGAGAAAGACAAAAAGGGGCGAGCGTGTTTACGTTCGCCTCTTTTTCGAATTTTGGCGTTCGGGCAATGCCCATCGGTTCAAAACATGCCTGCAAACGCGACAAGCGGTCTTGTGGTATAATCTCGCTTTTCGTTCTTAACGCAATAATAACCTATTTTGGAGAATATTAATGTCTGTTGATAACAGCAAGATACAAGAATTATTGGGTAGTGACGCCGAAAATTTACTTGGGCACGTTTCAAAGACGATACCGAAGGAACAGTTACATTTGCCGGGCGGCGATTTCGTCGATCGGGTAGTTTCTCAGTCGGACAGAAGCCCGAACGTTCTTCGGGCGATGCAGACGCTTTTTGATAACGGCCGTCTTTCGAAAACAGGCTATCTGTCGATCTTGCCGGTCGACCAAGGAATTGAACATTCTGCAGGAGCCAGCTTCGCGCCAAATCCTGCTTATTTCGACCCGGAAAACATTGTGAAGCTCGCGATCGAAGGGGGTTGTAACGCGGTAGCTTCGACCTTTGGAGTACTCGGATCAGTGGCTCGAAAGTATGCGCACAAAATCCCGTTTATCGTGAAGATCAATCACAATGAACTCCTGACGTATCCAAACGCATTCGATCAAGTAATGTTTGGTACGATCGGACAGGCGCGAGACATGGGCGCCGTCGCCGTTGGCGCAACGATCTATTTTGGTTCTGACAATTCGACGCGACAGATCACTGAGGTCTCAGAAGCATTTGCCTACGCACATGAGCTTGGAATGGCCACGATCCTCTGGTGCTATTTGAGAAACGGTAAGTTCAAGACCGGAGACGGCGACATGCACACCGCTGCGGACCTTACCGGGCAGGCAAATCACCTTGGAGTAACGATCCAGGCAGATATCATCAAGCAGAAGTTGCCGGAACGTAATGGCGGCTACAATATCCTCAACACTGAGAGCAGTTACGGCAAAACAAATCCGAAGATCTACTCGGAATTGACTACCGATAACCCGATCGATCTCGTCCGCTATCAAGTTGCAAACTGCTATATGGGCAGGCAGGGCTTGATCAATTCCGGCGGCGAATCAAAAGGTTCAAGCGATCTTGCCGATGCGGTGCGAACGGCCGTGATCAACAAACGCGGCGGGGGAACTGGTTTGATCTCCGGCCGAAAAGCGTTCCAGCGTCCCATGGACGAAGGCATCGGACTTCTGAACGCGATCCAAGACGTTTACCTTTCAAAAGATATAACCATAGCCTGATCATTCTCTTTTGGGACCGGGAGACCAACTTTCCGGTTCCAATTTTCACCCTTCGCACACACCATATGAACCTTCGCTCGGCATGGAAATTTGCGCTTATTCCGGCCGCTGTTATCGTAGTGCTCGCGCTGTTTCCGCAAGTAAGCCTTTGGCGTGCAACAGGTTCGGCGTGGTCAGGTTCATATGCTGCCGCAAATTACGACGAGGTCGCTTATTCGGCGTACATTAACGGGTTGATCCATG
>JBBSKW010000164.1:0-6740 GCA_038256005.1 Pyrinomonadales bacterium | reverse complement strand
TTATCCACGGCTATCGAACGATCTTCCCTGTGCCGCTAGGCGAGGCGGCGAGCTGGGATCTAGATCTGATGGAACGAACCGCCGCGATCGCAGCCGCTGCGGCACGTGCGGCCGGTGTTCATTGGACGTTTGCACCAATGGTCGATATTGCCCGCGATGCCCGCTGGGGACGCATCATTGAAGGTGCCGGTGAAGACACATATTTGGGGACGAAAATCGCCTTTGCCCGAGTTCGAGGATTTCAGGGAACCGATTACAGTGCGAAAGATCGCGTCATGGCGACCGCAAAGCATTGGGTCGGTTATGGTGCCGCAGAAGGCGGGCGAGATTACAACACGACCGAACTCTCGGAGCGTGCACTCCGCGAAACATATTTCCCGCCGTTCAAAGCCGCGATCGATGCCGGTGTAGGTTCGTTTATGACGAGCTTTAATGACATCGACGGCGTTCCGGCAACCGGAAATCCGTTCGTGATGAAGGACGTGCTCCGAAAGGAATGGAAGTTCGATGGTCTGGTCGTGAGCGACTATACGGCGGTGCTGGAACTGCAAATGCATGGGCTCGCCGGTAGCGAAAGCGAGGCGGCCATGCATGCATTGAACGCCGGAACCGACATGGAAATGGTCAGCCGTTTGTACAACAAATACGGCGACGACCTTGTCAAATCCGGCAAAGTTTCGGTCGCGACGATCGATGACGCTGTGCGGAATGTTCTGCGTGTAAAGTTTAGGCTTGGACTTTTCGATGATCCGTGGGCAAGCGAAGAGCGTGAGAAAGCCGAAGTCTTTAAGAAAGCGAATCGCGACGTTGCAAAGCTCGCCGCCGAACGCTCTTTCGTTTTGCTTAAGAACGATAATGAAACTCTCCCGATCAAGAAAGATGTGAAAAACATCGCAGTGATCGGTGCCCTCGCTGATGCCAAAGCAGAGATGAATGGTAATTGGTCCGGCGACGGCAAACCGGACGATCCTATAACGATCCTTGCGGCTTTGAAAGCAAAATATCCGAATGCAAATGTCACGTTCGAGCCTGGGTGCGATGCTGCATGCGCCAGCGACGCAGGATTTGCCGAAGCGGTTGCCGCCGCAAAGTCAGCCGATTTTACGATCCTTGTGGTTGGCGAATCTGCAGCGATGTCGGGCGAGGCGTCTTCGCGTTCAGAGATCGGTCTGCCGGGCAAGCAACTTGATCTCGTAAAAGCGATCGATGCGACGGGTAAACCTTATTCGGCCGTCATCATAACGGGCCGTCCGCTTGTTCTAAATTGGCTGGCTGAAAATTCACCGGCGATTCTGCTTGCATGGTTCCCTGGAACTGAAGCCGGAAATGCTGTTGTAGATACGCTATTTGGCGATGCAAATCCGGGCGGCAAATTGCCCGTTTCGTTTCCTAGAGCGGTCGGTCAACTGCCGCTGTACTACAACCACAAACGGACCGGACGCCCGGTTCTTGAAGGCAACAAATATACGTCGAAATATCTCGATGTCGATAATACGCCGCTTTACCCGTTTGGCCACGGATTAAGTTACACGCGGTTCGAAACGAACAACCTGCGTCTAAGCAAACTCAAGATAAACCCGAATGAGAGTGTAAAAGTTTCGATCGACATTAAGAACATTGGCAAAGTTGCCGGCGATGAAGTGGTGCAGCTTTACATCCATGATTTTGCTGCATCGGTCACGCGTCCGATCAAGGAACTCCGCGGATTTAGGCGGATAACCATTGCGAAGGGGGCGACCAAGACAGTTGAGTTCACGCTCGAACCAAAGGATCTTTCGTTCCTGGGCCGGGACCTGAAACTTGTCCTAGAACCTGGTGAATTTCAAGTTATCGTCGGCACCAGCAGCGACAATGGATTGCAAAGTGTTTTCGAGGTGTTGGATCCGAAAGGTGCCTCTACCGAAACGCCTGTCGCCATCGATCCGGCGCCGAAAGCTCCGCAGCCGACAGCGCCTGTCACACCGACGGACGACGCATTCCTCGAAGATCTCTCAAAGCGTACATTCCAATACTTCTGGGAACGGACGAATCCGAAAAACGGTCTTACGCTCGACCGTGCACCGGCTGATGGCAGCCCGCGTGATCCAAAGCATCGCAGCCATAACGTAGCAAGCATTGCCGCTTCCGGCTTTGCTTTGAGCGGATATTGCATCGCTGCCGACCGCGGCTGGGTCACAAAAGAACAGGCCAAGGAACGAACGAGAAATACACTCGATCATTTCGCAAATAAGGCTTTTCATAACAACGGCTGGTTCTACCATTTTGTGGACTACGAAACCGGCGAACGCCGTTTTATTAGCGAGATATCATCTATTGATACTGCCTTGCTTCTTGGCGGCGTGCTGACGACCAAGCAGTGCTTTTCAGACGACAAACAGATCGTTGAACTGGCGGACAAGATCTACCGGCGAGTCGATTTCAAATGGATGCAGGCGGGCAACCAGTATTTGCTGAGCCACGGTTTTAAACCGGAGGAAGGTTTTCTAAAGAGTTCGTGGGCACGTTACAGCGAAGATGCGATGCTCTACTTGCTCGCGATCGGATCACCGACGCATCCGATCTCGCCGAATGCCTGGTACGCCTTCGAGCGTCCGTGGCGCGAATATGGCGGCTACCGATATATCGGTTCCGTATCGCCGCTCTTCATTCACCAGTTCTCACACGCGTGGGTTGATTTCCGTTCACGTCGCGAACGCCGTCCGCCGTTCACTAATTATTTCGACAATTCCGTAAAGGCGACGCTTGCTCATCGCAAGATCTTCATTGACGAATTCAGTAAGGAATTCCCGACGTACGGACCGGATATGTGGGGTTTGACGTCGTCTGACAGCCAGAAGGGCTACATCGCTTGGGGAGCACCGCCGCGGCCAGACACGCTCGACGGTTCGGTCGTGCCGGCCGCCGTCGCTGGGTCACTGATGTTCACACCGGACATAACGTTGTCGGCTCTCAAGAATATGAAAGCGGCGATGGGCGGGAAAGCGTATTCGAAATACGGCTTTGCCGATGCGTTCAATCCACACAATGGCTGGGTGAACGGAGACGTGATCGGGATCGACCTTGGGATCACTCTGCTCGCCGCCGAAAACTTGCGGTCAGGCAAGAACTGGTTTTGGTTTATGCAGAACGACGAGATCCGTCGCGGCTTGAAACTTGCAAAGTTAGACATTCAGCCCTAATTTAAGCAAAGCGATTCGCTCCCCGAACAAAAGATGGCACTTCTGGAAATGCGTGAGATCACAAAAGAATTCCCGGGCGTAAAAGCGCTCGACGGAGTTACGTTCGATCTGCACGAAGGCGAGTTTCACGCTCTGGTCGGAGAGAACGGCGCCGGAAAATCGACGTTGATGAAGGTGCTGTCAGGCGTTTATCCCTACGGAACTTATGGTGGCGACATCGTCGTGGATGGCGACGTGAAGCGATTCGCAAATATCCGCGAAGCAGAAGAGTCGGGCATCGCGATAATCTTTCAGGAACTGTCGCTGGTAAAAGAATTAACCGTCGCCGAAAACATTTTCCTCGGAAAAGAACCGAACCGGTTTGGCGTGATCAATTGGGCCGAGGTTTATCAACGGTCATCTCAATTGCTCCGAGATCTGAATTTGCCTTTGAATCCGCAGACAAAAGTTGGAAGCCTCGGCATTGGACAGCAGCAGCTAGTTGAGATCGCGAAGGCACTGTCACACAAGGCAAAACTTCTCGTGCTCGATGAACCGACGGCGGCCTTGACCGAATCAGAGGTAGAAACACTTTTCGGCATTTTGCGAAGTCTAAAAGAGCGTGGCGTCGGGATGATCTACATCTCGCACAAGCTCGACGAAGTGTTTGCGATGAGCGATCGGATAACCGTTCTCCGCGATGGCAAAACGGTCGGGACCGAGCCGACAGCAGAACTCGATCGAAACAAAGTAATTGCCTTAATGGTAGGCCGCGAGGTCGGAGATATCTTTCCTGAAACTACACACGCTCTTGGTGATGTTGCTTTAGAGGTAAAGCATCTGACAGCGTTCGATCCGGATGTCTCTTCCAAAAGGCTCGTTGACGATGTGTCGTTTAAAGTTCGAAAAGGTGAAGTTCTCGGCATTGCCGGACTAATGGGCGCCGGCCGTTCTGAGTTGCTTACGATGATATTCGGGGCGTGGGACGGCAAATGTTCCCGCTCGTTTCCTTCTAGCGCGAACCGTGCCGAGATCTTTGTCGAAGGCAAACCAGTAGAAATAGATTCGCCGGCGGATGCGATCGCCAACGGGATCGGGTTCGTGACCGAAGACCGTAAGCGGTTCGGCTTGATACTCGATCAAACGATAAACGACAATTCGACGCTGGCCAGCCTAAAGCGCATTTCCGGCCGATTTATCACGAACCGTTCACGCGAAACTGCGGCGACTCGGAAGGTGATGAAGTCGCTCCATGTTAAAGCAAATTCGCCGATGACGATCGCCGGAACGCTTTCGGGCGGCAACCAGCAAAAGGTTGTTCTCGCAAAATGGCTATTGACCGAACCGAAGGTTTTATTTCTCGATGAACCAACGCGTGGAATCGACGTTGGGGCTAAGCAAGAAATTTACGCCGAGATCAACAAACTAGCAGCAAGCGGATTGGCGGTCGTAATGGTCTCGTCGGAATTGCCCGAGGTGCTCGGACTTTCCGATCGAATTCTCGTGCTGCACGAAGGAAAAGTAACTGGCGAATTTTCACGCGAGGAAGCCACGTCGGAAAAAGTTATGCACGCCGCGACCGGCGCAACCAAAACATGACTGAACAAGTGATCGAAAAGAAAGGATTTAAGCTGGAAACGACGGCGCTTAGAGCCTATACGATGCTCGGAGCGTTAGCTCTCATCTGGTTATATTTCCATTGGAAAACAGACGGCAGATTTGTCACGCCTGAAAATCTGTCGAACCTGATGACGCAGACCTCGGTCACCGGCATCATCGCTGTCGGTATGTTGATGGTCATCGTAGCGGGCCAGATAGATCTTTCGGTCGGTTCCCTGTTGGGATTAGCGGGAGCGATCTCGGCGATCGTTTTGACGAACTTCGGATACGGCGTCTTGCCGGCGATCCTTGCTGCGATTGCGGTCGGCATACTGGTCGGCCTGCTTCAAGGTTCGCTTACGGCTTATTTGAGTATTCCTGCATTCATAGTTACGCTCGGGGGATTATTGGCTTGGCGAGGTGTGGTCAAAGGAATAACTAACAGTTCGACCGTTCCGGTCAGCGATCAGGCATTTGTCGATATCGGTCAGAGTTATTTACATCCAACGGTGGGATGGGTGTTGGCGGCGATCGCTATAGCCCTTGTTTTGTATCAAGCCTATCGAAGATCAAAAACTGAAAAGGAATATGGACTCGGTGAAGGCGGTTTCGCTCCACAAATCATCAAGGCCATATTTCCCGTGATCGGAATTCTTGTTTTCATCTATTTGATGAATTCGTACGCCGGCATCCCAAACCCCGTCGTGATCTTTATCCTGGTCGCTCTGTTCGGGTTTTTTATTACGAACAACACAACTTTTGGCCGTTACCTTTATGCGATCGGCGGCAATGCTGAAGCGGCGAGGCTTTCGGGCATCAATAACAAAGTCGTAATTTTAAAGGTATTTGCGTTGCTCGGAGCTTTCGTTGGGATCGCATCGGTCGTGAACACGGCGCGTCTCGGAAGCGCAACGGTTGGAGCAGGTACATTAACTGAACTTGACGCGATCGCTGCTTGCGTAATCGGCGGGACAAGTTTGATGGGCGGACGCGGAACGGTGTTTGGTGCTTGTCTTGGTGCATTGATAATGTCGAGCCTCGATAACGGAATGAGTTCGATCAATCTGGAAAGCTATCTTCAGGACATCATAAAGGGGTTGATATTGGTGTCGGCAGTCGGACTTGATATGATCGGTAAAAAGCCGTAAACGTAATCTATTCTGTTTCTGGGAGTTTAGTATTCAAATGAGATCAAAGTTAATTGTTATCGCAATCGCCGCAGCATTGCTTTCCGCATGTGTACGTGCACCGCAACCGAGCGCGACTAGTACGCCTACGAGTTCCGATCCGACGAGCAACGCCGGCATCAAGATCGGTTTTGCAATGGCGACGCTCGAAGAAGAGCGTTGGGTCCGCGACAAGGAAGCGTTTGAAGCACACTGCAAGAAACTGAACGTCGAATGCGTGGTGACCGTCGCCAACAAACGAGCCGATAAGCAAGCCAACGACGTGGACATTTTGCTAACGCAAGGCGTCAACGTTCTGGTTATTGCTCCGCATGACGCGACGCAGGCCGCCGCAATGGTCGATAAGGCCAAGGCGAAAGGCGTTCCTGTTATCAGCTACGACCGTCTTATCAATTCGGATAAGATCGATCTTTACATCTCGCACCAGGTTCCCGTTATCGGTCGAAAGATCGCAGAATACGCTCTCGCGAAAGCGCCTAAAGGCAACTATGTGATGGTCTATGGTGATTCGAAAGATAACAACGCTCTGATAATGAAACGTGAATTTCTAGCCGTTCTCAAACCGGCGATCGATCGCGGCGATATCAAGCTTGTGTCCGATCAGCATGCGACCGATTGGAAAGCTGAAGAAGCTTTAAAGATCGTCGAGAACGCCTTGACTCAAAACAATAACGACATACAGGTTGTTGTCGCTTCGAATGACGGAACGGCCAGCGGCGCGATAGCTGCATTGAATAAGAAGAGCCTTGCCGGAAAAGTTCTCGTCACCGGCCAGGACGCACAGATCGATGCATTG
>JBBSKW010000163.1:0-6810 GCA_038256005.1 Pyrinomonadales bacterium | reverse complement strand
TTCCTCAGACGAATGCCTTTTTCGGTAAACGAATCGATCTCGCTTGTGACGATCGACGCCTTTCCCTCGCGGATGGATTTGAATAGATCGGCATCCGGCACGAGGCAAAGCCGCTGGTCCCAAGGGTTGTAAGTCGGTTTGAAATGTTGTTCGGCCGCTCCGTGTCCAAGTTCGTTCTCGACGCCTTTCGCGATCAAACGTTTCATCCACGCCGGCCGTTTCTTCGCAATTTGATAAAAGATCATCTGCCGCAAAACATTCTTCCATCGCGTCACCGCATACGCTGCCTTTGCCGGAAGCACGGCACGCAGCCCGTTCGCGATCTTGTCCTCGGCGGGCATCGAGACCACATACGTAGGCGAACGCTGCAGCATCGTTATGTGCTCCGCCTTTTCCGCCATTGCGGGAACAAGCGTCACTGCGGTCGCACCGCTGCCGATCACAACAATACGTTTCCCGGCGTAATCAAAACCTTCCGGCCATTTCTGCGGATGGATCACCGTGCCCGTGTAATTTTCGAAACCGGGCCACTCAGGCGTGTAACCATTCTCATATTCGTAATACCCGGTGCAGAGATACAGAAAATTGCACGTGAACTCGACCGTCTTTGCGTTCTCAGTTTGGAGTTCCGCCTTTAGGCGGCTTCCTGTTAACCCCGAAACATCTTGACCAGGCACCGAAGACCGCTGAAGCGGGAACGCCAAACCCGCGGCCTCTGCCTGCACCGTCCACCTCGCTTCTTCCGGCGACCATTCCGCACGCTTTACCCGATGCCTATATCGGATCTCCTTATCAAGGTCGTATTCGCGTGCCGTTTCGCGGATGTAATTCAGTATCGCCGGCCCGTCCGCTATCGCTTTCTGCTCCCTCCACGGCCGAAACCGATACCCGAGCGTAAACATATCCGAATCCGAACGCACACCCGGATATCGAAACAGATCCCAAGTCCCGCCCATCGCCCCGCGTCCCTCAAGTATCGCGAACATCTTCTCCGGACAGTCCATCTTGAGCCGAGCCGCTGCCCCGATCCCCGAAAGCCCTGCACCAACTATCAAGACATCGAAGTGTTCCATTAGGCGTTCAAGAGCGTTTCGTCAAACCAAATATCCTCGTAACCGTTATCGTCTAGGATGCGTCAGATTCAACTTTTAACTTCGGCGTTTTTGCTTCGAGTTTGCTAGTGTCGCTAGCTATCTTGAGCGAGCGTAGGTCGGACATGATCGAGCTGAGAAAGTATGCTCCAATGCCAGGCTCTTGATCGTCGTAGAAAGGATGCCGTCGGCGATCGTTCGGCGAGCAGAGCGTAGGACTCTGATGTTCATTTGAGCACGGTGCGAAGATCGGCTTCGAGTTCGTCAAGCTTTATGAAAGAATCTTCTCCACTTTCTAAGGCTTGTTGACGGTCAGCCAAGTATTCGCGATGCCAGTCCGGTGGTTCGTTCAAATTTCTCTCGCTCATGTCCTTCCAAAGCTCCTCCATCAGCTCGATCTTCTGCTTCGCAGTCATATCAGCAATTTCCGGTATCGTCTGTACAGTCATGGCAAAATTATAACACGGTCAAAATCGACGTTAAGCGAATGTTTTACCACCCCAATATGTATGCGAACATCAGCGGGGCGACTATCGAGGCATCAGATTCTACGATGTATTTCGGCGTTGAGGCTTCGAGCTTGCCCCAGGTTATTTTTTCGTTCGGGACGGCGCCGGAATATGAGCCGTAGCTGGTGGTCGAATCGCTGATCTGGCAGAAGTATCCCCAGACAGGGACGCCATCGCGTTGCAAGTCTTGATGCAGCATCGGAACCACGCAGATCGGGAAATCTCCTGCGATGCCGCCGCCGATCTGGAAGAAACCTACGGTCGAATCGTCGGTCGCGTTCGCGGTGTACCACTCGGCGAGCGTCATCATATATTCGATGCCGGTTCGAACGGTGTGAACGTTCTTGAGGTCGCCGGTGATGACGTGGCCGGCGAACATATTGCCCATTGTCGAATCTTCCCAGCCCGGCACGACCATCGGCAGGTTCTTCTCCATCGCGGCATACATCCACGAGTCTTTCACGTCGATCTGGTAATACTCCTCGAGCGAGCCGTTCTTGAGCACCTGATACATGAACTCATGCGGAAAGTAACGTTGGCCTTCGGCCTCGGCACGCGTCCAGACCTCGACCATCGCCTTCTCGAGCCGCCGCATCGCTTCGTGTTCGGGAATGCAGGTATCCGTGACACGGTTCATATGCCGATCAAGCAATTTCTGCTCGTCCTCGGCCGTCAGGTCGCGGTAGTGCGGCACGCGCTCGTAGAAATCGTGTGCGACGAGATTGAACAGATCTTCCTCCAGGTTCGCACCCGTGCAAGAAATGATCTGCACCTTGTCCTGCCGTATCATCTCCGCCAGGCTCAACCCAAGCTCCGCCGTCGACATCGCCCCCGCCAGCGTGATCATCATCTTCCCGCCGCCGTCCAGATGCTTTACGAAACCTTCAGCCGCGTCAATGAGAGCCGCGGAATTAAAATGCCGGTAGTGGTGCTTGATAAATTCTGTGATTTGATTGTTCATAATAACCCCGCCGACATAGTTTAAGGAACCACGTCGTACTCGGTGTCGTCATTGTTGTGAAAAATCGTATTTTGGATTTTCCTAGCGATCTCTACAGTCGTCTTGGTGTCGGAGTTCGTCTCAATACGAATAACCGGGGCGTCCTCAGTAGAAACGTTACGCGACTTGTTGCCGTAAGTTGTCGTCGAACTTGCAAATCCGTTTGAATCTGCAAACTCCTTCAACTTCGCAATATATGGAATTTGATCTTCCGCCATTGCCTCGAATTCGATCTGAAAAAGATCGCCTTCACTAACGAAATAGATGCAATCTACTCCAGCCGCTACAATTCCAAAGAAATCGAATTCGGTCGTGCCTTCTTTAGCTTCTCAAGCTCGGTCGACAATTCTTTGATGGTTATTCGGCTAGATCGCGTGTGGCCACCTAACAAAGAACCAAATATTCGATTGATTATTCCCATTATCGTTCTCCGCTAATGTCTGACTTTAGTTTCAGAACCCTGCTAAATGGTGATCAAGATTTCTGACAAAACGACGATCTGTTCGTCCATTAGCTAGATGATATTCGCAAGGTGAGAATATAATCAAGACGTTCACTGCAATGCCAACCATATTCACACACACAGCCGTTCCGATAGCGATCGGGTTTGGTCTTGGAAAGAACATCATTCCGCCACGGTTGATCGTTGCGGGTGTGGCTGCCTCTGTCATTCCCGATCTGGACGTCCTGGCTTTCCGGCTGAATGTCGCATATTCAAACGATTACGGACATCGCGGTTTCAGCCATTCTCTTGCATTTGCAGCGGTGCTCGGAATATTGGCCGCGTTGATCGCCCCGCTTCTGCGGTCGAAACGGCTCAACTCATTTCTCTTCGTCACTATTTCGGCAGCCTCACACGGCCTGCTAGATATGCTTACGAATGGCGGGCTTGGCATCGCGTTGTTATGGCCATATGCGAGCGAACGAATATTCTTCCCGTGGCGGGTTATTGAGGTTTCGCCGCCGAGCCTTTGGCAATTCCTCGGACTGAGAGGTTGGCGCGTGGTCGCATCAGAACTGCTCTGGGTATGGTTGCCTGCGGCAGTCGTGTTCATTTTAATCGCTATCGCAACGGGAGGCAGAAAACCGCGTAATTCCCATTAGTCATCCATACGATGCAGAGCCTCGTCAAAAGCATACTCTGGGTCGATTGCATCGGAGCGATCCTGACAGGCGTGCTACTACTGATCTTGAGCGGCTGGATCGCACCACTCTACGGCCTTCCGAATTGGTTCGTGATCGGCCACGCATTTGTGCATCTTGCTTACGGTTCCAACTCTTTCTCGCTAGCCGTTCGCAAAAACCGGCCGATGCCGTCGATCAAGCTGCTCGTTTTTGCGAACACAGCCTGGGCAGTCATCTGCCTGATCTTCGCCAGATTTCTGATTGGAAATGGGAGTTCTTTTGCTATCACCCACTTTGCACTCGACGGCCTTTACGTCGGAACTCTGGCATTGTTGGAATGGAAAGTAAGACAATCACTCATTGGGCAAGGTCAAAAAAAGGCGAAGAAACCTCCGCCTCAGTGTATAAGCTTTTTATAAAGTTCTTAGAACGCCTCACTGAAACTCACCTCGCCGGCGATCGATACTTGATAGGCCGAGACGCGGCGTTCGAAGAAATTGGTTAACTCCTGAACGTCTTGCAGATCCATGAACGCGAATGGGTTTTTTGCTCTGTAGACCTTCGGAATACCGAGAATCGCGAGCCGCTGGTCGGCAATGAATTCGAGATATTGTTTCATATCGCCGACCGATAGGCCCGCGACACCGCCCGAGAGAATGTCCTCAGCAAACTGCATTTCACATTCGACCGCTTCGTTTAGCATCACGGTGATCTGGCGTTCGAGTTCGGCATCGAAAAGGTCAGGTTCCTCAGAGCGAACCTTGTTTACGACTTCATACGCAAAGTTCATGTGAGCCGATTCATCGCGAAATACCCAATTCGTTCCCGACGCAAGGCCGTGGAGCAAGCCTTTTGACCGCAGAAAATAGACGTAAGCAAACGCTGCAAAGAAGAATAACCCCTCGATACACGACGCAAAGCAAATCAGATTTAGCAGGAAACGTCGGCGGTCGTCCTTTGTTTCGAGCGATTGCAGATCGTTGATCGAATCGATCCATTTCAAACAGAATTCGCCCTTCTTACGGATGGACGGAATATTCTCGATCGCGGCAAAAGCGGCCTCGCGTTCCTTGTGTTCAGGAATATATGTATCAAGCAGCGTCAGGTAAAACTGAACGTGTAGAGCCTCTTCGTAAAGCTGCCGCGATAGGTACATCCGAGCCTCTGGCGCGTTGATGTGCTTGTAAAGATTGAGCACCAGATTGTTCGACACGATCGAATCGCCGGTCGCGAAAAACGCCACGAGCCGATTGATCAGATGCCGCTCTGCCGGGGTCATCTTCGCACGCAGATCGGTCACGTCCATCGAAAAATCGACTTCCTCGACCGTCCAAGTGTTCTTGATCGCGTTCCGGTACATCTCATAGAACTCCGGGTACTGCATCGGTCGAAGAGTTAGGTTAAATCCTGGATCTAATAACATTTTTTGTCTCCAATCATCGCGTTAGAACTCGATGACATTAAAGCTCTTTTAGGCTGTCAAGATAAAATAAGGCACCCGCTGCACCACATCCATACACGCCAATGCTTATTCGTTTTCCTTTCATCAGAACCGAAGAAAGCTCACTGGGCACGAATCTACCTTTTCCAGCGACGTAGTCTGTGTCGATATTTACAAATGATCGTTCATCTGTTTTTTCACGAATGACGAAACCAACCAATGTTAATTCGTCTTCGTCAAATTTCCGATTGAGGACTGTACCTACAATTGGTTTGGGGAGTTCAAGGCAATAAGCGTCAGATGACTTGTCATACAAATCAATCATTCTAACTTTCATTTGTACAGTACGCTTAGGTGGGTTAGTCTTGACTTGGCTTTCCACGCTACCCGAGACGAAAATGCTGATGATAATAGGAAAAACCAGCATACGGATATATCTAAGATTTGCTCCGTCCATTTCGGTTTTGAACCCGCGAAATCCTGTCAGACAAGCGCGTGTGAAATTTATCATTTCTTTGCTCCCTTTAAGACTTTCTTCTCTTCCGCTTGGAGCTTTCTTTGTATTTTTTTTATATCCTCGGCTGGAGGAAGATTTTCTGGAACGATTCCCCGATCACGCAACATTTGTCTGACGGCCGAGTTGTTATCTACGTGTTCATTTTCTATTATACGCTGTCCCGAAAGATCCTTGGTTTGCACATTCAATCCAGTCATTTCGGCCGCAAGATCTTTTGCTTTAATACTTATTGTTGGCAGGAAATCAGCGACCGGACGTTTGTCAGGAACGCCCATTTTCCTTTTAAGCATTTGCGTGGAAAGATTAAAAAGTGCCAAATCCCCTTTTGACCGGATGACAGCAAATCCCTGATTGTCTACGCCACGCTCGTAGAGAATGCCAGATAGTTGCTTTTCGGTCTGGCTTAGTTTTTCGCGAGCCTTAACTCGCTCATATTCCAAAAGCCGTTGTTCGACAAGTTCTGCTCGTCGGGTCTGAACTGCAAAATAATTCTGGGCAAATGCCACTTCTTCTTTACGACTGTCACCGTTTTGAGCGATCAAATAACAGGCGTATCTTGTGAGCAGGATATCATCGATTTCATGTTTGGCACCTTTACCTGCTTCTATCACCTTCCTGACGTCAGGAAAGTGATGAGAGGGTTGTTCCCCAG
Organism: Pyrinomonadales bacterium; assembly: GCA_038256005.1. Lineage (GTDB taxonomy): Bacteria > Acidobacteriota > Blastocatellia > Pyrinomonadales > Pyrinomonadaceae > OLB17. The sequence continues at coordinate 475 of JBBSKW010000163.1, read as the reverse complement.
CATTTATACACGATTCTTTTGCTTTTCTTATGACCTTTTCAAAATTTTCCCATTTGCTGTAACCAAGCAATTCCTGCAATTCTCGGGCGCTCCAGCATTCTAAGCCGTCAAACTCAATTGCTGCGGCTTCAAATTGCTCAAAGAGTTGCTTTATTTGTCCTGATTTCATCCTAGAAAAACGTCGGCACCTGAACAATTTGAACCATTGCGAGGATATCCTCGATATGGTCTAAAGCATTGATACCGTTACTCTTTCAAGCTTTGCCCTTTTCAGCAATGGTCGCAGGTCTATTGACAAGCTTCACACGCGTCCGGGTTCTCGAGTGAACAGATCAACGCTTCTTCGTCGGTGTAAACCTTTTTCGGTTCGGCCGGCACTAGTTCGGAGACCTTGTAGTCTGCGGTTACCTGGTTGATCTTTGTTGCCGGTCGCGAACGAAGGTAATAGGTCGTTTTCAAACCCTTCTGCCAGCAG
>JBBSKW010000162.1:0-6933 GCA_038256005.1 Pyrinomonadales bacterium | reverse complement strand
CGCAGCTAAATTGATGGCTTTGCGCCTTCGGCGATGCGCTGCACTTGTTGAGACGCTCTCGCTGCGTGAGGTCGGCCAAAGACTCGCCAGCCTGCTGCTTGAGGAAGCTCGAACTTCCGGTACTAATACTGAAGTAGGAATAACAATAAAATTGCCTCTAACACACAATCAGCTCGCTGCAAGGATTGGGACGGTCCGTGAAGTAGTGACGCGCAGCTTGCTGCGGCTCGAAGATCAAGGACTAATCATTCACGACGGAAAGAATATCCGAATACCTGACTTAGAGGCACTTGCGATATTCGCAGACGTGCAACGTGACCGGTAGCTAGCGCATGGAATCGCAAAATTTCTGACCTGACTTTCCGAGATCAACAACAGAACAGTACATTTTTAGGATAAATATGATTCGCTTGTTACTTGCAAAGGACGCCTCGACCTTTTCGGCTCAAGGATTAACATGCAAAATCTTTTCCATCCCTTTACTTCACTCTCCAATCGTGCTGGAAAATTAGCTAGTCTTCTCAAGTAATCTTCCTCGGATTCTTTAGATGGTTGCAGTTTTGGTGATGCATACCGTTCCATAAGGCTCTAAAGGTTCTGGAAAGTGTTGGTTCAAAGGCATGTAGAGCGATTCTGAGAATTTGTGATTGACCGCAGATTGGTTGGGGTGCGAGAGATCGGGGAGACATTACACCTTGCGAATCAGGAAAAGAAAGATAAGAATTTTGATGCGTTCGTTCAAATTTATTTCGTCGCGATGTAGATAATCTTCTCAATTAAGATTGATTATCTAAGTCGAGGAGAGACTTTGCTTGAAGGGCCGCTGCTTCGTCGAATTCGGTGTATTCGAAGCTTGTCTGCATTTTCTTATGGCCGGCTCCCCGCTGGGCCAAGACGACCTAACCGAGTAACCCAGTCGCGACGAAAATCGCGAAGTCGGAGGTCGGGGAAACCGGCGGCGATTCGAACCAGGTCCCAGGACTTCTTGAAAGAAGTATGGGGAAAGACCAAGTTGTCTAGATGGGCGGAGTTCTCAGCCGATATGTTTTTTGAGTGCTCTAAGTGATCCCAAAGCTCGTGAAAGGCCTTTTTCATCCGCTCGGTAACTACCGCGAGACGTACTTCTCTCAACTTACCCTTATAAGAGACGAGCCTCGTCAGGTCCCGAATCTTACCCTGCTCATCGTACAGATCTCTCCAGCGCAGAGGTTCGTACATAGATTTATCCTTACTATAGTCGTTGACTGGATATAGTTCGTTAGGCCTCGCTCCAGAATCTCTCAGGGAGACTATTAGGGCGTAGAGTCGAGGGGCGGTTGATCTGATAAGTTTTCGGGCCTCAACAAGAATCTTTTTCTCTTGTAAATCGCAAACGGTTACTCTTCTTCTCTTTTCAAGTGATTTGTCGATAAATCCCTCGAAGTCCGGAATTTCTTTGATCCACTTCTTCTTTTTCGCTTTTCGAAACATTGCTCGAATCGATTCAAAATCCCGATTGACTGTAGTAATGCTGACCGATTTCAGACGCTTTCGTTTGTATTTTCGAAAGACCGTTTCATCGATCTCCCCAATGAGTTCGCGACCGAGTTCTCCAACTATGCGATCAATCTTCGATTGTTCAGATTCCCAAGTACGCATTCCTTCGACCTTCATCCCGTCTACATATACCGGAGGGATCACGTACTCCGTTTTGTACCAATCAGCGAGTTTCTGGAAAGTCATTGTTCGGCCTTCGATGAACCCGTGACGGCGACTCTCAGCTTCCGCTAGAATTTCGTTGGCAAGTTGTTCGGCATGGGTCAGGTTAATCGCCCTTTATAGATTTGTTTGATGGTTCCGTTTGACTCCCTAAGCTGCACGCGGGCATAGAGGTATCCCGTTTTGCGATCGATCCAGCCATAGCTTGCTTTCCGCCTTGCCATCTAACTATTTTCTGACTATTTCTAACTAATTTCTAACTGTTTCGACTCGGACTGAATTTAGATTGTATCGCTGGAATACATGGAAAGTAAAGATTTTATTGGGTTTAATGAGCTATCTATCCGGAACCCGAAATCGACAATAAGTGGCTTTTAACCACTGGGTCGCAGGTTCGAGTCCTGCTCGGATCACCAATCATTGCAATAGTTAAGGCGTCCAAGTCGGACGCCTTTTTTATTGATAAGGATGGTCGGGTGTTGCGTACAGGTTTATACCACATGGTGCAGTGTCGTCGCTTCTTCCAAATGGATCCTAAACGCTAAATCAACACACCACACGAGTTACTAGCTTTGGCACGGCATATGCGACATATAATTTCGCGGAGCAACGAGGCTCGCTAAATCGGCCAAAGAGATATCGATCTTGAGGTCAAAGACAAAGGGCTAATTATATGAAACTCAAGAATCTAGGAAAATTTGTAGCGACTACGGCTTTTGGAGCAGCTTTATTGCTCGTTGGCTCGAGCGCTATAAGTGCTCAGGGTAATAGTCAGTGGGCTCACGAAAAGAATCGTGTCCGGAAGGAACAGAAGCAATGGAAAAAGCAGCAGAAACAGGCGGCAAAACGCTACCGTGTTTATCGAAACGACAGCTATTACCAGACTGATCAACGCGGTGCTCAGCTGCTTCGACAGGCAGTCGAGAACGGTTATCGTCAGGGCTATCAGTCCGGCTTGAATGACCGCCGCTACAGCCGAAATAGTGGATATTATGGTTCACAGATCTATCGAAATGGTACGTACGGTTATCAGTCATACGTCGACCGCAACCAGTATCAGCACTATTTCCAGCAGGGTTTCCACCGGGGCTATCAGGACGGCGTGAATAACCAGTCCAGCTACGGTCTCCAGTCGAACAACACGATGAATATCCTTGGAACTATCTTGAACGGCATTCTGAACCTTCGCGAACACTAAGGCTCAGAGCAGTTTTTACTCGGGGCGTCCGGGCCGAAAGGCTCGGGCGTTTTTTATTTTGCACCAACGATGTAGCTGTCTCTAGACCTGACAACAAGATTTGTACGGTCTACTCGGACGCGTATTAGGCGGCGTTCGCCTGGTTTGCCGTCATCGGAAGGAACGTAGCCGATGTTGTATTGCCGCCGCAATTCTTCGGCTATACCTTCAAACGCACTTACAAGTCCACCCGGTGTAGCCTCAGGACGAAAAACTCGGCCTCCTGTGTATGCCGCAAGTTCTTCGAGATACTTCCTGCCAACTGCATACTCCGATGAGGTAGTTCCCGGTGCAGAACGCGTTTGACCAGGAAACGGCCATGATTGCGGCTGTCGCCGATTAGTTTCGAAAAAGGTGTTGTAGTATATCGGAAAGATCAACGCGTCAAATTCTTCGGCTAGATCAAGGCTTGTGTCGTAATTAGATTTACTAGATTGTGTGTCAACGCCATCGGTAAAAAGAACGACTGCTTTTCGGCCTTCTATATCGCCGAGGACGCGAGTCAAGGAAATGAAAACACCGTCGTATAGAGCGGTGCCGCTACCGAAATCAGCACGCTCGATGCCTCGGTAAATCTCTTGACGGTTAGTTGTCGGCAGTGTCAGTATCTGAACGTTTCCATCAAATTCGACCACGGCAACGCGGTCCTGAGGCTTCAATTGATCAACAAAAGCACGTGCCGCATCACGGATCTCGCGGATCTTGTAATTGGTGGAAGGGCTTGTGTCGATAAGAAGTACGACAGTGAACGGTTTGTCGGATGTGCCGAAGTATTCGATCTGCTGCTCAACGCCATTATCAAAAACACGAAAGTTTTCCTTTGCAAGGCCGGGGATGTATAAACCATTCCTATCAAAGACTGATACGGGAATCGTCACCAGGTTGGTCTCCACCTTCACAACGTCATCGCCGTCTTGGGAAACGGTTGTCGATTCGGAGGCCCTGGATGTCGTCGTTCTTCGTTCCGCGTTTAGGCCAACTCCGCGAAATAGCGGCGAGATGCGTGGCGGGCGTTTCGGCATCGGAACTGTCTCGGAATAATTTCTCTCAACGGTCGCACTCGGTGACGGCGTCGGCGTTGGAGTAACACGCCTCCCCGATTGTCCCAAGGCCGCCGCACTCAACGCGACCACAAGAACCAGCGAAATTGAAAATCCTTTCATACGAACTAGAACCCCGAACTGAACTTTTCAGTCTTAGACGCTCCGGACGGATGGAAGGTTCACCGTTAACTTTCAACTTCCAAAAATTAACACCCGGACCGAGAAGTAAGCCATCACTGCCACGACCAGCCAGCCCGAAATATGAAGCCATAGCGGGTGCTTGTATTCAATGAACTTGGTGCGTGCTGCGGCGATCAGAATCAATGCGAGGCCGATAGGCAATATGAAGCCATTGATCGTTCCCGCCCATACAAGCATCAGCACAGGGCGTCCTATCAGCAAAAATATCACGGTCGAAAGAATGATGAAGCCGACGATAACGTAGTTACTTTTCTCATCGATCTTCGAACTAAACGTCTTGAAAAACGAAACAGATGTGTAGGCCGCACCGATGACCGAAGTGATCGCTGCTGCCCACATCACAACACCGAAGAATTTGTAACCGACGTCGCCGGCCGCATTCTGAAAGACGGAAGCCGGCGGATTTACCGAATCGATCGTCAGCCCCATTGCCACCACGCCGAACGATGCGAGGAACAGCAGGTATCGGATCACCGCCGTCAGAGCGATCCCGGTGACCGCACTCCGATTCACCTGCGGCAAATTTTCTGCACCCGAAATTCCCGCATCGATTAGCCGATGGGCACCAGCGAAGGTGATATAACCGCCGACCGTTCCGCCGACAAGTGTAACGATCGCACGGGCGTCGATCTCAAGCGGGACGAATGTTCGCAACAGAGCTTCACCGATTGGCGGCCGCGATACGAAGACGACGTAAATGATCAGCCCGATCATCACCACGCCGAGCACCTTAACTGCGACGTCCATCGCCCTGCCAAAGTCCTTCAATAGAAACAGGCCGATCGCGATCAAGGCACTTATCGCCGCACCGACCTCCACCGGCAAACCGAAGAGAGCGTTTAGCCCAAGCCCAGTTCCGGCGATGTTTCCGATATTGAATACGATCCCGCCGAATACAACCATTGCCGCAAGGGCATATCCACTATATGGGATCGTTTCGTTGGCGATGTCTTGCCCGCGTTTGCCGCTCACGGTCAACACACGCCAAATGTTGAGCTGTGCGAATATGTCGAGCACGACCGAGATAAGGATCACAAATCCGAAACTTGCGAGAAGCTGTTTTGTAAAGACAGTCGTCTGTGTAAGGAATCCCGGCCCGACCGCCGATGTCGCCATCAGAAAAGCGGCACCGAGAATGACAGACGATCGCTTAGCTGGTTTCATTTACGGATTTGAGATCGAAACTCCTTCGTCTGCGAGAGCTTTGTTTATTGAACGTGAAAATTCAACTGCGTTTTCGCCGTCGCCGTGAATGCAAATAGTCTCGGCGGTGATGGGGATCATTAGCCCGTCGGTCGTTCGAACGCGGCCGTATTTGATCATGTTTAGCACCTGTTCTATTGCATCTTGGGTGTTTGTGATCAAGGCGTCGGACTCGCTCCGCGGCGTAAGGCTACCATTATCTTGATACGTCCGGTCAGCGAATACTTCCGAAGATGTGTGCAACCCAACGCGTTCGGCTTCAGTGATCGAGCAGCTACCGGAAAGCCCAAAAAGTATCAAACTCGGATCGATCTGTTTCACGCCTTCGGCGATTGCAGCGGCTGTTTCTGCATCTCTCGCCGACCGATTATAAAGAGCGCCGTGCGGTTTTACGTGATTCAGTTTGGTGCCGAGCGTGCGGCAGATCGCGGTCAGCGAGTTCACCTGAATTGAAATTAGTTCGATCAATTCTTCACGTGACAAATTCTTCTCGATGCGCCCAAAATTACCGCGGTCTTCGTATCCTGGATGTGCTCCTATCGCCACGTTGTTTTCAAGTGCAAGCTCGACCGTACGCTTCATAGTTGTGGCGTCACCGGCATGAAAACCACAAGCGATATTCGCTGATGAAATATATTTCATCAGTTCAGCGTCGTTGCCGCAGCCTTCACCGAGGTCACAATTCAGATCAATCGAAACAAGCATTTGAAGGAAAGATTATCACAGATCCTTGGCTTACGAACGCAGCGAAACCGCCGCCCGCAACAGAGCAAGATCGCGTTCGAATTGAATCGCGATCCGCTCAGCCTCGGCAATTTCAATGCGATGGAAAGCGACCTTATCGCCAGGCCCGAGTTGTGCGAGCAAAGGTAGATCGTGCCCGATCACCTGAGCGATCCGTGGATAGCCGCCCGACGTCTGGTGGTCAGCCATCAGCACGATCATTTGCCCGTTCGGCACCAACTGGATCGTTCCAAAAGTAACGCCTGCTGAAACCAATTCGAATTCGTCCATTCGATAGAGCGGTCTACCTTCGAGCCGAAAGCCCATTCGATCTGAATCGTTGCTAACAGTAAACTGTTCACGAAACAATGAGGCCTCACTAACCCCCGTAAGTGATTCAAACTCCGGCCCATCGATAACGCGCACCGTAGGAAAACGCGAATAATGCGGCATCATTGAACTCGCGATCTGTGCACCGACATAGTTTCCCGATGAAGCCTTGACGCCTATCCCGAGCCGCGTCTTGCTTTTCAGCCGTTTCGTTGCCTCGCCTAATTGTTTCTCGTAAGCGATCCCGCCGGCAATCGCGAGATACGTTCGCGTACCCTTTACCACACCAGTGAACCGCAAGGTGTCACCGCTTCGCGCTTGATCGCGATACCAATTCGATATGGGCGTCCCGTTCAGTTCCGCAGCAAAATCCGCTCCGCCCAACGCAAAGGTCATATCACTTTCAAACAAGACCTCGGCGGCAGGGAAATGCATCTCGAGCGCGGACGAGTCTGCCGCATTACCAAGCAAAGTGTTGATGAGCCGAACCGCAGTGCT
>JBBSKW010000161.1:0-6973 GCA_038256005.1 Pyrinomonadales bacterium | reverse complement strand
CGGAAGACCGGCGAAACAGAATTCCGAAACAAGTCAGAACTCAAGAATCTGAATTCCGTTCGCTTCATGCAGAAAGCGATCGAGTTCGAGATAGAACGGCAGATAAAGGCCCACGAAGCGGGCGAACCTGTAAGACAAGAGACTAGGCTTTGGGACGAACAGAAACAGGAAACGCGGGTGATGCGTCTAAAGGAAGATGCACACGATTATCGATATTTTCCGGAACCCGACCTGCAGCCTCTGGTGATCGCGCCGGAATTCGTTGAGGGCGTTCGGGCCGTGATGCCGGAGTTGCCGGACACGATGAGGGACCGATATATAGTCACGTACGAGCTTTCGTACTCGGATGCGTCACAGCTCGTCAGCGAAAAAGATTACGCCGAGTTTTTCGAGACCGTTGCCCGTATCACGGCTAATCCGAAGCTGGCGGCAAATTGGGTTCTCGGAGAGTTTACCCGCGAACTGAACAATTCCGGACGGTCCGCGAGCGAAAGCTTAGTTAGCGGAGAAGATCTTGCAGAATTGATCAAGACCATCGCGTCGGGTGCCATCAATAACACTCAGGCGAAGGAAGTGTTCGCCGAAATGTTTGCGAGCGGAAAGCCGGCTCCGGTGGTGATCGCCGAAAAAGGATTCGAGCAGATCTCGGATGAATCTGTGATCGAAAAAATAATCGATGAGATCATCGCGGCAAATGAAAAACAGGTGGCGGGTTATCGCGGTGGAAACGAAAAATTATTTGGATTCTTTGTTGGACAAGTGATGAGGGCATCTAAAGGTAAAGCAAATCCACAGGTCGTCAATGAATTATTAAAGCGAAAATTATGATGAGTGCCGGGCAAATTGCAGTCGTGACAGGCGGAACAAAAGGTATCGGTTACGCGGTAGCGGAGGCGCTGCTAAATGAAGATGCGAAAGTGATGATCTGTGGCCGCGGCAAAATCGACCTAAAGGCTGCTGTTTCACGGTTATCTGAATTGGGATCGGTCGAAGGCGAAGTGTGCGATGTCCGTAGCGAAGATCAGGTGCGGATGATGCTCGAAGAATGCGTTAGGAAGTTTGGCGGTCTGGATATTCTCGTCAATAACGCCGGTGTGGGTTTCTTTGGAAAGACTGTTGAAGAACTATCCGGCGATAAATTTCGACAAACCGTTGAAACAAATCTTTTCGGCGTTTTTTATGCCTGCCACTACTCTATTCCGCTGATGAAGCAACGCGGCGGAGGATACATATTCAACATCTCATCGCTTGCCGGGCAGAATGCACATCCCAAAATGGCAGCTTATAACGCATCGAAGTTTGGGCTAAACGGTTTTAGTGAAGCAATGATGCAAGAGGTTCGACAAGATAACATCAAGGTCAGCTATATTTGCCCGGGAAGCGTCAATACTTATTTTGGCGGGGATTCGCCAAGCGAGGATAAGATGTGGCAATTGCAGCCTTCGGATATTGCGAAGGTGATAGTCGATCTTCTGAAGATGCCGGCTCGAGCACTACCTAGCAAGGTAGAAATGCGACCGAGCAAACCGCCGCGATGAGAATTTTTCAACCGATCAGAGGTTTTTCGCTCCCGACTAAAATTATTTCCTTTGCTACCGAAATCAGTTCTTCTTCGTCCACCGGTTTTACCAGTAGATCCGCAACACCGAGCTGGTTTGCGATCCGCTTATGCTCGTCGTCATTTCGTGTCGAAACAATTATCGCGGGCAACCTTGAATACTTTCCGTTGTCACGGATAGATCTTATCAACTCAAAGCCATCCATTTCGGGCATCTCAATATCGGTCACGAGTAAAGCAGGTAAAGTTTCAGCTTTTGAAAGCCATTCTATCGCATCGTTGCCGCTTGAAACGGCCGCAACTTTGAAGCCCTGTCGGGTTAGTATACTAACGTTTCGAGCTCTAGCACTCGGACTGTCGTCAACGACCAAAACATCTGCTCCGCTCGCTACGATCGATGGTATTTGGACTTCGTCTAAATTTTCGATCGTTGGAAGGCCGTGTTCGAAAAGGTGATCGACATCGACGATCGGAATTGTAGACCCCTCGCTTACCGACCCATAACCTAAAATTCCGGGCGGAAATTTAAGGTTGTTCGAACGGGAAGAAGTTAGCAGTTCGGACCTTTCCAAAATCTCTTCGACAAGTATCTTCCCATTTCCTTTTTCGGCAATGAACTCAATGTACTGACTCGAAAACTTGTCATTTTGGGTATTTCGTACAGACGAGATAATCAGATCCGACTGGACGGCAAAGACCATCCCTCCTGACCTATACACGTTCACGTTGATGGTGGGTCTTAATAGCGGGATGCGAAGCCTAAATTCGGTTCCGGTTTGCGCTATCGAGCTGATGCGGATCGAGCCGCCAAGCGATTCGACCCCGCGTTTAACGATACTCATTCCGACGCCCCGCCCGGCATTCATCGTCAATGATTGGGCTGTGGTTAGACCGACTTCAAAGATAAGAGACTGTAGCTCGCTCTCCGATAACCCATTTAGCTCGCTCTCGCTGGCTATTCCAAATTCTAATGCTTTCTTTCGCAGTCGGGCCTGATCGATCCCGCAGCCGTCATCTCGTATGTAAAGGTCAAACACGGTATCACTACGCGAATATGAGACGAAAACTGTTCCGATCTCCTTTTTTCCGAGAAAGCGTCTGGTGTCCGGTGACTCCAAACCGTGAACGACAGCATTTCTGATCAAGTGAAGCAAGGGTTCGGTCAATTTTGCAAGAGTGTCGGCATCGATCAGTGCCGACCCGTCTTCAAGTCGCAGTTCGACGAACCTATCGGTCTCTTCGGCGGTAACCCTGGCGGTTCGTTCCAGACGGGCTTTGATCGTCCCGAATTCTACCATTAGAAGTTCTTCGATCTCGGTTCGCAATTTCGATGTCCGAGGCACATCGCCACTCGTCCTCAGTTCGAGCGAGCGAAGAGCCTGCCCGATGTCGGTTGCTTTTTTTCGCACATCGGCAAGAGCTGAAACTTCCACTTGATCGTGTCGATTCAATTCCTTTTGCCCCAAAAGTCGAGTCAATTGGGCGATCATCTCTTCATTTTTTGCTCGGATCTGCCGGGACTCTCGTTCCAGTTCGCGGCGGGAAAGTTCCAGCTCGCGCATCCCCAGGTCAAGCCCGCCCAGTCTCGACGTCGGCACACGAAGGATCGTATCTCTTGGTTCGACGTGGAGAGGCTCGGCCGTGGTCTGAGCGGCAGTTATTGTTTCGTTTTGGGAACTTATTGACGAATTAGCTTTCGGGGTTGACGAGAGTAAATGCACGAAGGGGTCGGAGTCTCGTAATGTGAGATCCGACACTTCCGCGGAAGTTTTCAGGTTTTCGAAAAGAGCCGTGACGGATCTGGAACGCAAAGCGGCGAACGACTCCTTTATGGACCCGAGAGTACTAAATTTGCTGGCTTTAGGTTCGCTGGCAAACAGCTCGACACGATCTTCCAGCGCGTGAGCTAGCTTCGATAGATCCAAGAATCCCACGATCGCCGCCGATCCTTTGAACGTATGAGCGTGTCGACGAATTTCCCAAAGAGCCGCCTCGTTTCCCGTATTTGTCGCAAGTGCGTTGAGGCATGACTCGATATTGCGAAGTAGGTCCTCCGCCTCATCTCGAAAAATATCAAGTAATTCCGAATCGATCGTAATGGTCTCTTGATCGTCAAACGCCTGCGAACCCAGTTCTGTCAGCGGCGCGGTCAACGAGTTTTCAAGCAGATCAATCTCGATATCGGTTTGTGATACATCGGGATTGAAATTTAAGAAACGCTGCTCGATAGCTGTGAGCAGATCTAGGGACCGGTGGATATTCGTAAACGCTGCTTGAGGTGCAACGGCTGATAACGTTGAGACGGAATCGAGAAGCTTGCCGACTATTTCAGCTGTAATTCTGTCCTGAACCTGATCGACCTGCACGGCGAGTTCTCTCGCCATGCCCAGCAGAGATGTGGTTTCGAGCGGAACGTAGTCAGTGCGAAGTTGATCTAAAAGCTGCGCCCGTATGATCGAAACAGATCGTTCGACGACCGACGCTAATTCTACGGCGTTGAATGAGCAATTCATTGGGAGTTCTGATTATTCAACCATTTTAAACTTCGGCTTGGGCCTCATCCGGTATTTCGAGCGTCTTACCTGCGAGAAATGTTTCAACGGTTTTCATTAGTGTTTCCGGTCCAAAAGGTTTCGTAATGTAGCCCGAGGTGCCAGCCATTTTACCGCGGACTTTGTCGAAAAAGCCGTCCTTCCCCGAGATCATTACGATCGGGACACCGTCAAGTTCTTTCATGTTTCGAATTGCCTTGCAAGTCTGATATCCGTCCATGTTCGGCATATTTATGTCTAGAAGTACAAGGTCCGGCTTTATCCCATCAAGCACTCCAAGAGCCTCAACGCCATCAGATGAACAGAACACTTCGTGCCCGCATTTTTCGAGTTTCCCGGAAATGAGTTTGCGAACTGTTGGACTGTCATCAACGACCAAGATCGTCTTGCCCTTGGTCATTGAGCCCATCGTTTCGTCGTGTTTTCGAATATCCTCGATCTTGATCAGCAGCGAATTGACCTGGGACGAAAGCACCACGTTGTTTGGGTTAAGCTTCGCCGCTTCGTGCAATCGCTCATATGCGGTTTGGAGTTGCTGCAGGTTGAGATGGCCGATTCCGAGCATTGTCAATTCGGATTCATCGAGCTCTCGTTGCCCGCGAAGTTCTTCCATCCGTTCTACTGAAGCCTTGATCACCTGCTTATCGGCTTGACTGTTTCCGATGATCATATCGAGATCAGAGAGAGTCAAAACTGCAAAACAGGCACCGCAAGTTATTGAGTTGTAAACGTTTGTCGATCCACAGAATGCACACAGGATCGAAATATCATGAGTCGCGGCAGGTTCATCTCGGGCAAACTCTTGGTCAGGGTCGAGATCTTCCGTCGTCTCCGCTACCATGCTTTCCCAAGGCGATGATCCAGGTATGTCGGTCCAACTCAGTAAAACTGTTTTGTATGGATCGTCGCTGGCTTCATAGGCTTCGACCGTTGCCGGTATGGTGATCCTCTCGGACGAGTAGGTGAATTCTTCTGTTACTTTGGGTATGGGTAACGCGATTTTGATGTCACCTTCTGCAAGTTCATTGAGTACTGCTTCTTCCGAGACTTCTTCTACTATTCTAACTTCTACCAGCTCGGGATCGTCCGTGGCTGTTTCTGAATGAATTTCGCCTTGCTCAACGTTAACGGAGGTCACATACGTTGCCGGCATTTCAATCGAATATTCTTCTTCAACTTCTTCAACTTCTTCCACCCGGAATCCGGTTGTTCCGGCTTCAGCTGAAGCGAACAGACGTGCAGACGAAACTTCGATAGTTCCGTCGATCGATTCCTCGTCCTTTGAATCCGTCACCAACGAACTTGCCTCGATCGGGCTGAAGATCTCATTTCCGTTACTCTGAGTTTCCTCCACTGCAAAAGGCAATATGGCAAATGTCGGAATGTATTTCGCCGGCTCTGTTTCGTCCGTCGAATTAACCGGCAGAGTGGTTTCTTCGGCTACGACTTCGGCTCCGTCATGTCTTTCCCCAGACGAGTGAGCGGCACCGGCAAGGTCGCCGTTGATTTCTGAACTATCCTGACCAACAAAAGGAGGTTGTTCGACCGAACCAACCGGTTCAATTTCTTCAACCGGACCAGATTCAACGAGCGTGGCCTCGTGAATACGTGTTTCCTCAGCCGTTTCGGCCGATGAGTTGCGGACTTCAAAGTCCTTTAATTCATCAACAATTTCAGCTGGGATCTCAAGATCCTGCGTCGGAATTCGATCCATTTCCGGCTCGTAATTGAGAGAAGAGTCATGGTGGAATTCCGATGTGAATGACGTTCGGATAACTTCCGAACGCTTTACACTTGGAACTAACCCAACAAGTTCGTTCAGAGAATCAAGGCTGATTCGAGCCGCTTCGTTTCCTGGGTTTATTTCAAGAACACGTTGGAACGAAAGTATCTTTTCATCAAGACTGTCTGCGAAATGAGACCTTAAAAGCCACGCGTCTTCACAGGCCGGGTCCTCATCAATGACCGATTTAAGCAATCCGTAAGCTTTTTCTTTGCGACCCTCGACAGCCGCAGTTTTTGCGTTAGCCAGATGTTCGGCGGTTTTCTCTTTTCGGGCATCAATGAAAGCACGAGCCGCCGCTTCGTTCTGTGGATTGATCTTGAGAACGGTTTCGAGATAGCTCATTCGGCTGTCCGATGAATCCGCCAGCGAGGCTTTCCAGAGCCACGCCGTTTCATTGTTCGGGTCAAAATCTAACGCTCGGTTGAAACACTCGGTCGCGAAATCACCCTTATCGCATCCAGCGGCATCTATACCGCGCTGCACGAATGTCTTTGCGAGCAAAGAATTGGTCGACGCTTTCCATTCTATGGCACGTTCATTTTCGGGGTTGATATCAAGTATATTATTCAGAAAAATTAGGAGCTCTTCCGGATACTCGCTTATAGAAGCAAGCCAAAGCCAGGCCGCTTCGTTTTTCGGATCAGCTTCGGTTACCTTGAAAAGGGCAGCCCGAGCCTCGGCTCTATCTCCGCACTGCGCGGCCCTGATGCCGAGGTTCAACAGCTCAGCGATATTCAGTGGCGTGCCGGCATGGTCGGATTGCCCGGCAGATCGGGCGGGAAGAAGAACTTGCGACGTGTTCTTTTCAACTTCAAGTCTCATAGGAATTGTTTATTCTAAATGAAGGGGAAGGTGCCGGGCGGCGCTTATGCATTGAGCAACGCGGACTACGCCCAAGACAAAACAACTTTTCTGCAATTGAAGTGCCAAGCGGGTGAGATTGCCGCGGTCCGATGGCCGATTCGTAAAATACTGATTCTAGACCAGTTAACGTCCGTAGTCCAAGCCGATTGGTCGTAGACGCTTAGAATAATGGAGAAATTGTGACACAAAATGGCATTCTTGGCTGACAAATAT
>JBBSKW010000160.1:0-7062 GCA_038256005.1 Pyrinomonadales bacterium | reverse complement strand
TCGGCCTTTTGTTTCTGCTCGCGTCAGTGGTTGGAATAATGTTCTCGGCGCTCAATGTCCGCTTTCGCGATGTGAAATTCGCTTTGCCGTTCTTTCTCCAAATTTGGATGCTCGCCTCGCCGATCTTTTATCCGGTGAGCTTTGTGCCTGAGAAATGGCGGCTGTTATGGGCGATCAATCCGCTCGTCGGCATTCTGGACTTATGGCGAACGATGCTTTTCGGCGGCTTACCTGATTGGCCCTTGATAATGGTTTCGAGCGGTTCGCTTCTTGTAATCACGACCATTTCGATCGCCATCTTTCGTTATATGGAGGACGATTTTGCTGACGTACTTTAGATGAAAACGATCGAGGTCAAAGGCCTTTCAAAGCGTTATCTGATCGGTAAAGCAAAAGCGAATTCGGTTCGCGATTCGCTTACCGGGATGTTTCGTAGCGGCCAGAGTTCGACTGATCGTGAGTTATGGGTGCTCAACGACGTTAGTTTCGATGTAAATGACGGCGAGACGCTTGGGATCATCGGCCATAACGGCGCCGGTAAATCTACGCTGCTGAAGATCCTGTCGCGCATCACGCCTCCGACGAAAGGCCGAGCCGTGATCCGCGGCCGCGTCGGAAGTTTGCTTGAAGTCGGGACAGGATTTCACAAAGAACTAACAGGCCGCGAAAATATCTTTCTGAGCGGTGCGATCCTTGGGATGAAACGCGCTGAGATCTCTGCCAAATTCGACGAGATCGTTGCATTTTCGGAGATCGAAGAATTTCTCGACACACCTGTAAAACATTACTCAAGCGGTATGTATATGAGGCTCGCGTTTTCGGTTGCGGCGCATCTTGAACCTGAGATACTTATCGTCGATGAAATTCTCGCCGTAGGCGACGTCGGCTTTCAGCGAAAATGCTTAGGCAAAATGTCAGAAGCCGGACGCTCCGGCCGCACGATACTTTTCGTCTCACATGATATGAGTGCTATCACCAGGCTTTGCGGTCGTGCGATCTGGCTCGGTAATGGGATCATAAAGGCAGACGGCAGGTCAGACGAGGTGGTAAACGAATATCTTCACGATTCCGTGCAGACCGGTGCGGAAAAGCATTGGGATGCATCCGATTCGCCGGGAAATGCGATCGTTCGACTTCACTCTCTTCGTGTAATCGATTCAAATTCACATTTGAATTCGGCAGCTGATATTCGCGGTCCCGTCGGGGTCGAAATGACATACGAAGTCCTCGAAAGAGGAAAGGTTCTCATACCGAACCTTCACTTTTACAACGAAAACAGTGTGTGTATTTTCGTTTCCCACGATTGGAATGGCGGTTGGCGCGACCGGCCGAGAGAGAAAGGCATGTACAAGAGCACCGTTTGGATCCCTGGCAATTACCTCGCTGAAGGGACGGTTTACGTTACAGCCGCGATCTCAACCTATAAGCCGTTCGAAGTTCACTTCGTTGTAAAAGATGCTGTTCGTTTTAACATCATTGATGATGTTTCGGGCGATACTGCAAGAGGTGACTATGCTGGCATACTTCCCGGCATCGTTCGACCCATGCTCGACTGGAAAACTAAGATCACTTGAGATTTAAGTAAAAACAAGCTTGATCTCCATCTCGGTTCCGATTTAGTTCCCTCGCGTCATTTTGCCATTTTGTGATTTGATCGGCCGAGAAAATACTTCCGGGGTTCTCGAAAATATCGAGCGAGCGATCATCCTTTAACGGAATGTTCGAGACATACTGTTCGCTCCCCCAGAATTGAAAAGCTGTCGAATCATAGACGGTCTTTTCGAACTTAAATCCTTGCCGTTCCGCAAATGCTCGAAACCCTGACTCCGTGTAAAGTATCAAATGCCGCGGCGGATCAAGCTGCACCCAGTTCTCCCTATAGTGTTCCCATGCATAATTCACGACAGGCATTCTGATCAGCAATGTTCCGCCCTCATTGAGTAAGCGGCGGCAATGTGCAAGCGTTTCGGCAGGCTCGATAAGGTGCTCGAACGAATGGTTCATCATAATCAGGTCAAATTTCGCATCCAATCGGTCAAGCTCCCCCTTCAGGATCTTAAGACCGCCGGAAAACTCAAGATCGCGTGAAATAAATGCGTCAATTCCAGTAAGGTCAAGGAATCCAAATGTCTGCAACGTGCGCAATAGGTGCCCTCGACCGCAGCCGAAATCTAGGATCTTCATTTTCGGCCGCAGTCCATCCGCCAGATCACGTAAGGACGGCGGGAAATGTTCAGCGATCCATGGCTTTCGGTCCAGGACAAACTTTCCGAAGGAATCTTTGCAAAAAAAATATCGGCCGACGAGTCGTGCGGCTAGCCTATATTTCAGCTTCGAAGCCAGCAGGACGTCGCGGCTTTCGTCCAGCGAAAGATAATCGGGAGGATAATGCTTCGAAAGATCAGGCACTTCCATGATCTGGATGCAGCCACAACCTTCGCATTCAAAATACTCGAAGATCTCCCTCGAACCGAACATCATCTCTTTGAGAAGATGCACGGTTCCGTCCCGCTTAGTTTCACAAACCCGGCAAAAAAATGTCATAGCCGATAAACAGTTAATCAGATAAATGATAAGTTGTGAATCTGCCTTATCGTGCGGAAGTTATTCCATAAAACGGCAGACCGGTCTTAATGCATCCTTTAAAACGCGCAATTTCGATCTACTCAAAATGGGGAGTCCGCGGCCTGGCCGCCTGGGCACGTGCGATCTGCCGCAGGAAGCGGGACGAACTAGATTTTAGTCGCTTTTCGATCGCGCAGAGTTCGGCCGATGTGCTATCGGTCGAGAATGGACCACTCATTTCAGTAATTGTTCCGGTCTATAACGTTGACGAAAGATGGCTGCGAAAGTGCATAGATCTTGTTCGTGTACAAACCTATCAGAACTGGGAGCTCTGCATTGCGGACGATGCCTCGACTGCTGATCACATCCGACCGGTCCTGGAAGAGTATGCGTTAGCAGATACACGGATAAAGATTTTTTACCGTCAAACGAACGGTCATATTTCGGCAGCATCGAACTCGGCATTGGAACTCGCAACGGGGGAGTTTTGCGTTCTGCTTGACCACGATGACGAACTTTCTGGCGATGCCCTGTATTGGGTCGCGTGCGAGATGATCGAACATCCCAAGGCGGCATTGATCTACAGTGACGAAGATCTTACCGACGAGAACGGAAAGCGATCGGTCCCGAAATTCAAGCCTGATTTTAGCCGCGATCTGATGTATTCGCTAAATCTGGTAACGCATCTTTCGGCCTATCGAACGGAGATCATAAAAGAGATCGGTGGATTCCGTAAAGGCATGGAAGGAAGCCAGGATTACGATCTTGCTCTACGTGTCGTTGAAAGGATAGATGAAACTCAGATAAGGCACATTCCGCGCATTCTTTACCATTGGCGCGCGATTCCCGGCTCCGTCGCTTTCGGCGGCGATGAAAAGCCGTACGCACACGAGCGTGCACGACAGGCCATCCGCGACCACTTCGAACGGACGGGTGTTAGTGCGACGGTCGAAAAAACACATTTCAATCTTCACCGAGTTCGTTATCCGTTGCCGGAAACGCCGCCGCCACTTTCCGTCGTTGTCTGGTCCGATAATTCTGATAGAAGCGTTTTGGCGGATGATGTTAATACTCTTGCTTATCCCATCGACCATATTGAGTTTATTGAAGCAGACCGGCTCGCGCCTCTCGCCCGATCGTTGAATGCGGCGGTTGCATCTTCGTCGGGCGAGATCATCGTCTTTCTTCGAAACGGTGTAGAAAGCGTTTCGGAATCGCCGCTGAGCGAATTGGCAAGTTTTGCTTTGCAGCCGTCAATAGGCTGCGTTGGCGGAATTGTTCTCGGACGTGGCGGAACCATTGAGGCCGGTGGTCTAATTCTCGGCGGCGACGCGATCGCGAATGTCGCTCATCAGGCACTACCTGAGCACATGCCGGGAAATATGATCCGAAACTTGGTTAACAGTAATTTTAGAGCGGTTTGTTTGGATGTATTCGGTATCCAGCGAGAGGTCTTCTTAGGGGTCAACGGTTTTGACGAGGGCTTAGCAGATAAAGACTTGCTAGCCGCAGATCTTTGTCTTCGTGTTGGCCAGATCGGTCAGCGAATCGTACTTACACCTTATGCAAAATTTGCCTGCTCTCGGTCGAGAAGTTCTGGCAAGCAATCAATTTCGGCAGAGGAACGGAATCACTTCCAATCAAAATGGCGAGATGTCGTTGAAGAAGATCCACATTCAAATCGGAATTTATCAAGCGACGGCCGGTTTTCGATCAGGCTCTAAACCTTCCGGCCAAGCGCAAATACCTTGATCAAGGCAACACCGGCGATAAATCCACCAATGTGGGCTGCGTACGCGACACCACCGGTTCCCGCAGGCGTAAGATAGCCGACCAGAATCTGGTATCCGATCCAAATGCCGAGTGCGACGAACGCCGGAACGGTGGTGAGAAAGCTAAAGATGATCGCACGCACCTTACGCTGTGGAAACAGCAACAAATAACCGCCCATAACGCCAGAGATCGCACCCGAAGCACCGAGCATCGGGATGATTGAATCCGTATCCATTAGGACCTGAGCGAGTGCCGCCGCAATTCCGCAAACTATATAAAACGCAGCAAATCTAACGTGGCCCAGCAGATTTTCGAGATTGTCGCCAAAGATCCAAAGGAACAACATGTTACCGAAGATATGCATTATATCTCCGTGCATGAACATTGAACTCAGGAAATTAAAATAGACCGGAAGCGGCGTTAGATAATGTTGAACTTCACCGGTGTTTCCGAGCGAATCCCGCAAGACCTGCACGCCGGAAATGTCCAGTCCGGTCGTGATCTCTTTCGGCACCAACGAGAAGGCATAAGAAAACGATTCATTGGAACCGATCTGCTGAAGGAACACGAAAACAAGGATGTTGATCCCGATAAATATGTAATTCACGTACGGAGTAATCGTTACATCCGAATTGTCATCGCCGATCGGGAACATAAAGTTACGTTTTGGAAATATTACTCCATCAGGCTCGATTTGACCAAGTTGATTTGTGACCTAAAAAAGGCGAAACTTCCGACAATGAAAAAACTGGCATTGCATTGGCGAATTCTTATCGGAATGGCAGCGGGCGTTCTCTTCGCCGTTGCATTAACACAATTCGATTGGGGTAAGGGCTTTATTGTCGATTGGATAAAACCGTTCGGTACGCTCTTTATCAATGCCTTGAAGCTGATCGCGATACCATTGATTCTCGGTTCGTTGATCACGGGCATTGCTGATCTTAACAATATTACGCAGCTTTCCAAGATGGGCCTGCGGACCATATTAATCTATATTGCCACAACGGTTATTGCCGTATGTCTCGGCCTTGCGATAGTCAATGTTATTAAGCCCGGAAGCGCCGTTACCGAAGAAACGCGAACTCAGCTAATAACCAGTTATGAAAAAGATGCCGGTGCACGTATTACAGCCGCCGAAAAACAGAAACAGACCGGACCGCTAAAAGCTCTCGAAGACCTTGTGCCTGAGAATATCGTCGCCGCAGCGAGTGCGAACGGCAATATGCTTCAGGTTATCGTTTTCGCGATCTTTTTCGGCATCGGCTTGGTCTTGATCTCGCCCGATAAAGCCGCTCCGGTGAAGGGGTTCTTTTCCGGCCTGAACGAGGTCGTATTGAAAATGATCGATCTGATCATGCTCGCGGCACCGTTCGGCGTGTTTGCTTTGCTCGCAGCCATTATAGCCGAAGCTCCCGGCCCAGACCTTTTCGTTGCCTTGCTGTGGTATGCCCTTTCCGTCGTACTCGGCCTCGCGATCCTATACTGTTTTTATATTTTCCTGGTCTGGGCGGTTGCAAAGAAATCGCCATCATTTTTCCTCAAGGGCATTATTCCCGCCCAATTGCTCGCGTTTTCAACTAGTTCGAGCGCCGCCACGCTTCCCGTAACGATGGAACGCGTTACCGAGCACCTCGGTGTCGATGACGAGGTCGCGAGCTTCGTTCTCCCGATCGGAGCAACCGTAAATATGGATGGCACAAGCCTCTATCAGGCCGTTGCTGCCGTGTTTATCGCCCAGACTTTCGGAATGGACCTAAGCCTTGGTGCCCAGTTAGGGATCATAGTCACTGCAACGCTTGCCTCGATCGGAAGCGCTGCAGTTCCCGGCGCCGGAATGGTCATGCTTGTGATCGTATTAGCGCAGGCCGGAATTCCGGAAGTGGGTCTGGCATTGATCTTTGCGATCGATCGTCCGCTGGATATGTGCCGAACTACGATTAATGTCACCGGCGACGCGACCGTTTCGATGATTATCGCCAAATGGCTTGGCAAGCTTGGCGAGCCTAAAGAACAGAATTGGGATGATCGTTTGGACGAGGTGATCTAGGTTTTCTACAAGGTTTAATGAGTGTTTTTATGAAGTTTTTATCAGGGCTTGCCCTGGTCCTTGTCGTTTTTTCCTCATCTCAGGCAATACTTTCGCAACAACGGTTCGTGGCGTCGCTTTCAAGGTTGCAAACAATTCCTGTTAGCGTGTCCGTTGCCCGAAGTTTCTGCACAGCGATCTTAAATGCTCCGGAAAATGGCTTTTCGGTCGAGTGCGATTATTCGGGCGTGGCCGGCGGCAGCACTTTTTCGTTGCATCGAAATGCTCGGGTCGGGGAAACCTCCCCGTCAATTACATCGCTTCCGCTGGGCGGGTCAAGTGGAGGATTTGCGATCGGCCTCACAAGTTCTGGTGACGTCGGCGCCGAGATTAGGTCCAACCGCTGGTATTTCCAGATATCTTCTCCGACGTTTCCACAAGGTGAGATTCGCGGCCAGTTGAAGCTCGCGAACGGTTCATACAACGATTACGACGGCGATGGTCGTACTGATCTCCAGGTCTATCGAAATTCGGTGAATACATTCTTCGCATTGCGAAGCACCGACGGTGCGTTTATTCAGCAGCCATTAGGTTCGCCCGGCGATTCGGTTTCATTGACCGTCGATTGGGACGGCGACGCCAGATCTGATTTCTCGACCGCTCGTTATAACGCTGAAGTACTTTGGCGGATCTTGCCT
>JBBSKW010000159.1:0-7069 GCA_038256005.1 Pyrinomonadales bacterium | reverse complement strand
GCGGAAGAATCGCAACCGGATAAGCTTGGTGTTTTTATAAATAAGCGTCCGCTTCGTGAGGGTGCTGACGAAACGATCGCTAAGATCGACAGCGGCGCGATTGACCTAACTAAATCGTTCAAGGCATCAATCAAGGGCTCACTTGGTTTGGGAAAAGATGGCAAAACGATCGTACTGCTTAATCCGAAACCTGTGCCGACCGATCCCAAGGTGCCGAATGATCCAGCGATGGAAAAGCTTGCTCAGGATTGGATAATACGTGTTGGTGATGCCGGTTGGCTTGGTCATCTTCACAATCTGAACGTTAGAAACGTCGTTATCTCGGTCGAACAGAATTCAGACCTGTTTTCGGCGACCGTCACCGCTGATCAGCCAAGTGAAAATTCGGCGAACCAGGTTGCAAGCGGACTTCGAAGTTATCTTGCACTCGCACTTGGCTGGACGGACGGTGACGAGAAGTTGTTCCTTTCGGAAATGGAAGCAACGTCCAAAGGAAAGGCATTCCTGTTGAAATTTGATATGCCCAAGGCTCAAGTTCAAGAATTGATACAGCGAAAACTCGCCGAGTCGAAAACAAAAGAACAAAAGCCGAATGGAAACGCAGGCTTCCGACCAAGTGATGCAACTGCGGCAAAATAATATTTGAACAAGAAAAACCAAAACTCAATTCTCTTCCTGACCACGCTTGGCGTGTATATCGGTCTGTTAATGGCCGGTTCCGCTCCGGGCGTTATCGCGCAGCAATCCGGCGCGATGACCAGGAATTTCGAGCTAAGTGAAGAGGTTGAGGTCAAGAATGATCTTGATCTCGACCCTGAAAGCGGATCGGAGTTATTAGAACTACAAGAGCTTCTCTTAAGGTCATCATTAGAACCTTTCGTTCGTGTTTATCTTTCACAGTTCGCGGTTGCTTGCGTTGAACCAACGACCAATCAAGTTCGACTAGACTCGTCGTTCGAATCAGGTCCGACGAATTTAAAACATTCGAAATATGCGTTCGATCCAAATAATGTCCGGAACTCATCTGTAATAACTATCGCTTCCCTTCCCCGTGCCGGTCTCGATTCGCTCCTAGCCAAAGACGCAAAGTAGCGGCGAGCGGGATTCACGTCCTTCATTTCTCGCCACAACCAAGAATCAAATTTAGTCCCAGAGTTGCGCTGGTTAGTGCATTCGGGCAATCTTTAGAGTTTGTTCCGCGGGCTCTGGATAAGAGGGAAAAATGGCAGTTAACAGTTTTGCAGATAAAATGGTGAAAAAGATATTCGGCTCGTCAAGCGATCTCTTTCTTAAAAAAGTTAAACCGACGATCGTTGAGATCAACGATTGGGAAGCGAAGATCGAGAAGCTTTCTGACGATGACCTAAAGGCTCAAACCCCGAAGTTTCAAAAGATGATCGCGGATCACCTTGAAGGTATCGACGACAAGGTCGAACGCCGCACCGCCGAGCAGGACATTCTTCATCAGATACTACCCGAAGCATTCGCGACGGTTCGCGAAGCGTCAAAACGCGTTACCGGGATGCGTCACTTCGACGTACAGATGATAGGTGGAATCGCCTTGCACCAGGGCCGCATCGCCGAGATGCGAACCGGTGAAGGCAAGACCCTTGTGGCGACGCTACCGTCGTATTTGAACGGACTGACGGGACGCGGCGTAAACGTGATCACGGTCAACGATTATCTTGCTTCTCGCGACGCCGAATGGATGGGAAAGATCCATCAATTTCTGGGGCTTACAGTCGGCTGTATCCAGAACGATATGGACGACGTCGAGCGAAAGGAAGCTTACGCCTGCCACATAACGTACGGAACGAACAACGAATTCGGCTTCGATTATCTTCGCGACAACATGAAGTTCGACGTTGAATCACTCGTACAACGCGATCATTATTTTGCCATCATCGACGAGGTCGACTCGATCCTTATCGACGAAGCCCGAACTCCGCTCATCATCTCTGGTGCGACCGACGAGGCGACCGACAAGTACTTCCATGCCAACGAGATAATTCCCAATTTCGAACGCGGCCACAAAGACGAAGAAACAAAAGTTACGACCGGCGACTATCTTCTCGACGAAAAGAATCATTCGTCCGTACTGACCGAAGCCGGTGTCTCGAAAGCGGAGCGACTTCTGGGTGTAGATAATTTATACGATCCGGCGAACATGGATCTGCTCCACTGCGTAGAACAGGCGCTTAAGGCACACACGCTCTACAAGGCCGATCATCATTACGTCGTACAGGAAGGCGAAGTGATCATCGTTGACGACTTCACCGGTCGCTTGATGGCCGGGCGTCGTTGGTCCGATGGATTGCATCAGGCCGTAGAAGCAAAAGAAGGCGTTAAGATCGAACGCGAAAACCAAACGCTCGCCACTATTACGCTTCAGAACTATTTCCGAATGTACGAGAAGCTGTCCGGTATGACCGGTACGGCGGAAACCGAAGCGGAAGAGTTCGGCACTACGTACAATATCGATGTCGTAATAATCCCGACAAACCGCTCGATGGTTCGTGTCGATAATTCGGACATGATCTATCGAACTCTGCCCGAAAAATGGGATGCGGTGGTCGATGAGATCAAGGAACTTCATGCATCGGGCCGACCGGTTCTTGTGGGAACTGTTTCCGTTGAAAACTCCGAGCTTATAGCTGACAGGTTAAAGAAAGTCGGCATACCCCACAATGTTCTTAACGCTAAATACCATGAACGCGAGGCCGAGATAATCGCACAAGCGGGCCGCAAAGGTGCGGTCACGATCGCGACGAACATGGCCGGCCGCGGTACTGATATTTTGCTCGGCGGAAATCCTGATTCGCTTGCTGAAGAATATCTGAAGCGAATGGAGATCAATCCGGAAGAAGCAACACCGGAACAAATGGAAGAGCAGTTGAGAAAGGCGAAAGCGGTTGTCGCTGCCGAGCACGCCGAAGTCGTCGCCGTTGGCGGACTTCATATTCTTGGTACTGAACGCCACGAATCACGCCGAATCGACAACCAGCTCCGAGGACGTGCCGGTCGCCAAGGCGATCCGGGTTCGTCGCGTTTTGTCCTTTCACTCGAGGACGATCTGATGCGGATCTTCGCTGGTGACAAGGTCCGTTCGATGATGGAATGGCTCGGAATGGAAAAAGGTGTGGCGATCGAAAGCCGCACGGTTTCAAAACAGATCGAACGAGCCCAGAAAGCCGTCGAAGCACGTAACTTTGAAACTCGTAAGCACGTTCTCAAATATGACGACGTGATGAATAAACAGCGGGAAACGATCTATGGCCTTCGTCGTCAGCTGATGTTCGAACCGGAACATCGAGATTATCTGCTGGGCGAAAGCGGTGTCGCTCACGACTTGCTTCACGATCTGACCGGCAGCTTTTTAAGTCTTGATGCGGGTCCTGATAAATGGGAGATCGAAACTTACGCAGCGGAGATTGAAAGCATTTACGCTATTGACCCTGCAAGGGATGCAAACGTTGATTACCGTTCGATGAATCCGGATCAGATCGCCGAAGCTATCTGGAAACAGGCGTCGGCAAATTACGCTGCGAAAGAAAAGATCGCGGGCGGCGAAAGTCTGCGGGCGTATGAGCGCTACATCATGCTCAATATTATCGATTCGCAGTGGAAAGACCACCTTGCGTCGATCGATCAGGTCAAGCAAGGTATCGGCCTCGTCGGCTATGGCCAGAAGGATCCGCTTGTCGAATACAAGAAGCAGTCGTTCGACATGTTTCAGGATATGCTCGACCGCATCGATACGAATACGACAAAGGCTCTATTCCACCTTGAGGTTGTAAACCGCGATGAGGAAGAAGAACGCGAACGGCTCGAACGGCTTGCCCAACAGCGTGCTCGAAAACAGGCAGCGGGAATGGCATTTACAGGGGCGATGGCAACTGCTGAATCTGCAGGTGCTGAAGCTGCAAGACATACGCCTTTTGTTCGAGATACGCCAAAAATGAAACCGAATGAGCCGTGTTACTGCGGTTCCGGCAAGAAATTCAAAAAATGCCACGGAGCGGGTTAAGCCTGCATAACAACTTAGACAGAAAAAGAGGCTGCCAAATCGACAGCCTCTCTTCTTTTGTATTTGAACTACAAATTAGTGAACAGCCCAACCAGCAACTGCAAAGTCGCAAGTCGATACCGTCGCACATTGTCCCCATTCGAACAGACTAACCGAACCATTTCCTGAGTTGAGAACCCAGAAATAGTTGTTGTTGGGATCGGTGCTGCTACGCCAAATGGCGAGGTCTGTCTTACCGTCGCCGTCGTAATCACCCGGAGCTGATGAGTCGCCCGCAATGCCCCATTGCTGTTGGCTGGTGGCTCCGGTTCGGGTCAACAGGAAGTGCTGACGCGTACCGCTAACGGTTCGACGAACCATGAAGTCATGCTTTCCATCGCCGTCATAGTCGCCCGGGATCAAGAAGTCCGACGAACTACCCCAGTTGACGTACTCAACTCCGAAGCCCGCTGACTTCAAAAGAACGAACTGACCTTGTGAAGGGACAGAAGGATTGGCACGTTGAAGGTTGAAGTCATATTTCCCGTCGCCGTCAAAATCGCCGATTAACGGGAAGAAATCAAAAACATTCCCAAATCCCCACGGAACATACGTTACGTTACCGCCCGGATTGTTTAAGCTTCCGCGATAGAAGTAAAAGCACTGACCGGCCGGACTTCCAAATCCAGGGCATCGGAAAACAGCCGGATCGGCCTTTCCGTCACCATCGTAGTCACCAACGATCGCCGGGTCATCGCCCGTCTGACCAAAGGTTTCTACACGAAGAGTGTTGGTCGAGCTCTGGAAGATCTTGAAATTGGCTACCGTTGCAGCGCCTTCGGTCCAAACCGTAAGGTCATCTTTCCCGTCACCGTCAAAGTCTTCCGGTGTGATGAAATCGGTAGCGGCATCGCCGTGTTGCGAAATCAACGTACTGCCATTACCGCTAAATCGTGTGTACCAGTATATCGGCGGAGCCTGAGGATCCAATTCAGCCGTTTCCGAACGTTCAACTTTTGCCGGACGTTCTTCGAGACCCGAAACATTGCGTCGGTTCACAGAAGTTGCCGTTAGGTCATTGCCTTCTGCAAGAGGTGTAAGCGTTCCGCGAGCAACCGTGTAGTCCGTTTTACCGTCGCCATCAAAATCAGCATTTGCATCGGCTGGAGGTCCCGTAACCCCTTCAACTGTAAGGTTTGCTGCCGAAATGGCTCCGGTATCACCGCCACAACCGTCGGTCAAACGAAGTGTCCATGTGCCGTTCGGGTTTGCAACTCCGGCAAATGCGGCGTTCATGTTCGTCGCGGGAGCTGGATTGACTGCTCCCGCGCCACCTGAATCTGTAGTTCTGTAATCACCGGCGGCGATCGACACAGAGGCGGTTGCGGCTAATGCGGCCTGCCAGAAACCTCCGCTCGGCGGTGCAGCGTGATTATCGGCAAATGCATACGTTCCGCCGAGGTCCGAGCTGTCGCCCGCTGAGCCCGAGGTCGTGGCAATAACTCGTCCAAAGATCGAATGGCTCAATCCGTTCGGTGCGATCAACGTTGCTGTAACATCGCCCGCCCAAGTGTGATTGGGCCCACCGAATGTCGTCGAAACCTCAACATTCGACGGTGCACCAGTCAGTCCCGCCACTTCGAACGTAACGTTCCGCGGCGTGCCCTGCGTTGGCTGGCACCCTGCGGAATCAGGGATCCCTCCCAGGTTCGTTCCCGGAAAATCCGCGATCATCGATCCGCTGGTGCCGGCAACCTTGCTGGAAGCCGAGACCGAATTTTCAGACGTCGAAGAAAACAATAAAAATGCCGCAGATAGCGTTATCGCAGCAACAATTACCAGACCAGTCCTAAAAGACATGTCGGTGTTAAACAACTTCATACTAATATCCCTCCTAAAGGACAAAAAACTTTCCCGAGTTCAATTGGTCGATCGGGGTTCGATCAAATAAGGCAAGAAACGCCTAAGAGTATAACCAAAACGTCCTTTTCGTCAAGCCTTAGGCATCATCTACGAGCTTTCGAACGCTATCTACGAAGCGGAAAAAACATTGTAGAATCGATCTCATCATGTTGGAAGTAAATATTAGAAGAGCCGGGAGGGAATTTGCGAACGTTATCAGCGTTCTTGCGACGACTACGTTTTATGAAGCGTATTTTGAGCAGGATACTCCGGTTGATATTGCAAATTACATCACGGAATCGTTCTCGCCGGAGACGATCGAGGCCGAATTGGCAGACGAAAACATCGAATACCATCTCGCTTTTGTCGATGAACACGCGGTTGGATACATAAAATTGATCCGCGGGACCGAAGCGGAAGGCATTGAGACTGAAACGTCGTTGGAATTGAAGAGAATTTACGTCGTCGAACGCTTTTGGCGGGCGCGAATTGGGGAAAAGCTTCTGACTTTTGCCAGAACAAGAGCGACCGAACAAGGTTTTGAGTATTTATGGCTCGGCGTGTGGCAAGAAAATGCTCGAGCACAGCGTTTTTATCAGAAATTCGGCTGGAAAAAAGTAGGAACGATCACATTTCCTTACGGCGACAGCGTCGGGATCAATGATGTGCTGCGCATAATGACCTCGTGACGAAAAAATATATTCCGCACAAAATTAAATTCAACGAGGTTATCCCGTTTGGTAAGTCGCGACACTGGTCGGGGTTTCGTAGCAGCGGACCTTGTAAACTTTCACACGCTCGTCGCCGACGCGGGAATTGAGGTATTCGACAAAATAACGGGCGATATTTTCCGCTGAAGGGTTCAATTCTTCGTCAAACGGCGGTAATTCGTTCAAATTTCGGTGATCTAAGTATGTAACGATCTCGTCCGCGGCAGATTTCAGGTCGCCAAAATCGATCAGCAGGCCGATATTATTAAGTTCCGCGCCCTTTGCGAAGATCTCTATCTTGTAATTGTGGCCGTGCAGGTTCTCACACTTCCCCTTATACCCCCGCAACTGATGCGCCGAAGAGAAATTCCGTTCGATCATTACCTCAAAAAAAGAACTCATCGCTTTATTTTAACTCTTTTTCTCGTGTCCGGACGAGACCAACTGTTCG
>JBBSKW010000158.1:0-7249 GCA_038256005.1 Pyrinomonadales bacterium | reverse complement strand
GGAGCGGATTCTGTGCATCTACCGCTGGAACAGACGAAAAACCAAATATAAATGCTCCGGTGATTGCGGTTAGAATAATTTGTTTATACTTCTTCATACAATTAAACTTGTTGCCTTTCGACACGGTGCTCCAAAAACCGGGCACGCGTTATATTTTGTTTAATTTAAGATCGATCTATCGATCTGGGCTCTGCTTTTGTTGGACGGCTTCCGGACGCGCTTGGTTCGCCGTCCTTTCTCTCTTTTCGAACCAGGATTTCGGTGTAAGAAAAATGAACGCTACGATCAACAGGCAAAATACGATATAGACCGAAGTTTCCCGGTTATATTCCCAGAGTATTAGTCGTTTGAGGACGCCCATTGAATATCCATTCTAATTACCGACCATCCGTCCATCAAGCATTCGAACCGTCCGCGAACATACTGCCGCAGCCTCAGGAGTATGCGTGATCATAATGATCGTCTGGTTAAATTCGCGGTTTAATTTCTTGAACATATCAAGAACGATCTGCGAATTTTCTGTGTCCAGGTTTCCGGTCGGTTCGTCAGCAAGTATTATCGCCGGGCTGTTTATCACGGCTCTGGCCAACGCAACCCTTTGCTGCTCGCCGCCCGACATTTCAAGCGGTTTGTGGTGCATCTTATCTTCAAGTTTCAACAGCCGCAAGACCTCGCGTCGGTTCACTCCGTCACTGCCGCCGTTACCAGAATGTATTCGCTCGGCAAGCTTAAGATTCCCTTCCGCCGAAAGCGTCGGGAACAGATTGAACCTTTGAAAAACAAAGCCGATCTTACGCCTGCGAATATCCGTCCGTTTGGCGTCAGAAACCCTAGAAAGGTCTTCACCGTCGATCACGATCTTACCGCTGGTCGGCGAAAGCAATCCGCCAAGCAAGTGAAGCAACGTTGACTTCCCGCAGCCTGAAGGGCCCATGATCGCCACAAATTCGCCTTTCTGTACATTAAGCGAAACCCCGCGAAGAGCGGGGACTTCCAACTTGCCGATCTTGTAAGACTTTGCAAGATCCTCAGTTTGTAAGATATTGTTCATCGAGGCTGCTGGAATTTTGTTACTCCGGTCGAAACCGGCTTCTCGCTTGGTCGGGGCAACATTTGCTGGGCCGACACTTCACTAAGCTTTTTGTCCAGGTCCAAAACTTCCAGATCCCAACTATTCTCGAGGACGAACGCCTCGGCGCCGTAGCTGGTGCCGATCTTTACCGACTCGGGTGATTGATAGGTCAGCTTCATCGAATACTTTTCCTGCGGACGCGTAACGAGGATCTGTAACGGCAGTCGGTCATAACCCGAAACATCGGTAAGCTTTCCTTCGATACCGTATGTAATATCTGATTCGAGCTCACCTTTAGCGTCAAAAAGCTGCTGGCGTGCCAGACGGATCTTTACGTTGCGATCAAACCAAAACCGCCTTACGATCATTAGGCCCCCCGTTTCGTTTTTCGAGTATTCGTCGAGGAGATAATACCCCCGCGTAACTTTTCGAAGCTTCGATTTCGTAGGCTCTTTTTCGTCTTCTTCTTCTTGAAATATCGTGCTGACCGTGTATAAATTCTGATCAATTGTTGGCCGCACTAGCAAAGCGTCTGTGAAATGTTGCGGACGCAAATTTGCGAATGCGTTTACGTTCTGCTTTACTTCGCCCTTTATAACACTTTCGCCGCCCTTAAGATCCTTTTGTAAAGCGGAATAATCGGCCTGATTTGTACCCATCACGAATTTCTTACAATCCGCACAGCTTCCGGCCTGCAGTATTGCGACACGGAACTTCTCGCCGTCCGAGGTCATCTGAGCAACGTCCGTTTTGATCACCGGAACCTGAACCTTTAGGAAAATATTAGCCGGACGCTGTACGACAACGTCACCATCAGCCGACCGATACACTTCTTTGCTGCCGAATTGAGCAAAAGAATTGTCCTCAAACTTTAGGTTCATCTTTGCCCGCATGGAGCCGACCTGAGCAAACCGGTTGACCTCGTCCATCAATTCGCCCTGGGTTGCGGCTACCGTCCCAAGCAGCGTCGGCGCCTTTTGCTCAGACTTCACCACATTGCACGAAACCCCCAAAAGGACTGCGAAAAATATTATGTAAATTTGCTTTATCAATCTTGTTTTATGAAAGAACATCCACGCATTCTGATGTCCGTTCGGGTCAACCTGTTGTATTTATTAAAAGTACGAATTTGTTAACGTATTTCTACCAAACCCCAAACTATAACACGCCTAAATGCATTAGCCTAACCAATAAAAGACGCGAAAAGGAGGGCTATTTTGCCTCACTTTCCGCGTCTGAAACTTTGACTAAATTATCTAGCCTCCGAAAACACCGAGACCACGCGTGAAATAGTCCTGCAGCGTGTACGCAAACATTATTGCCAGCCAAAAAAAGCTTGCTACCACCGAGAGCCAGATCATCCTTGGGCTCCAGTAAACGTGCATAAAGAAGAGCATCACGAACGTCATCTTGGTAAAGGCTATCAATAGAGCAAGCAGCGTGTTCGCTCCGGCGAAAAGATTGCCGTCAAGATCCCAAAACGACGAGAAATAGGTAAATATCGTTCCGACAACGAGTACTAAGAATATCCCGACGTATCTCGGGATATTCATGTGTTCGTGATGTTCGTGATGTTCGTGATGTTCGTGATTATCAGCCATCTAAGCTCCAAAATTAATGTAGAAAATGCCTTCCCAACAGATAAAGTAAAGGAAACAGAAATATCCAAACTATATCAACAAAGTGCCAATAGAGACCGGACATTTCGACCGGAGCATAATACTCCGAACTATATGTGTTAAGCCACGCCATCACACCTAGCCATGCCATCAGGCCGAGTCCGACGATCATATGAAGAGCATGTAGCCCTGTCATCACGAAATAGATGAAATAGAAGATGCGGATCTTGTCACGATACTTATTTGCGTCAAAAACGCCATTCGTGAAATAACCCGAGCGTTCAGCGTCCGTCAGATACTGCTTTCCGGTTTCTTTTTCTTTAGCCAATCCGTAATCGACGACGTAAGTTCCGTAATTCCACTGAAACTCACCTTTAGGATTCGCCGGTTTTGGTTTCCCGTCGTAGGCAGCGGCGGCCTCAGCTCTGGTTTCGATCCCCGGAAGAACAAATGCCGAAGCTCTTTCCGGCTGTGTCGGATCCTGACTTTTCTTATTCCATCCGGTCACAGGAACGAGTCCGCTGTTATATTTATCGGTGTATTCGATCACTTTTACACCAAGAAAAACCGTTCCAAAGATCATGGTCAGAACGATCATGATCACCTGCATATTTCGATTATTGCGCTGTGCGTAGTAAACCGTAAGAGCCATCGTCAAGCTGCTCACGATCAGAACGAGCGTGTTCAAACCGCCCCAAAATGCATCGAGGTGATTACTAGCTTCGGCAAACGCAAGCGGAAACCGCGACCGGAAAACTAGATATGCGGTGAAGAGACCACCAAAGAACATGATCTCCTGAACCAGGAACATCCACATACCGATGGATACGGATTCTTCCTGTTGCTTCATGTCCTCGAACTGATGTTGCAGCCCGGGTGCGTGACCGTGTGTGTCTGAATGTGACGACATAATCAATATTAACTAGCTGACCACCGACGGTGGAACGCGGCGGCGCGCTTCTTCAAGATCCAGTCCGCTATCCTCTTCGAAACTGTACGCTTCCCACGTAACGACCGGCATGACCTCGAAATTCTCGGTCGGTGGCGGCGAACTTGTACGCCATTCAAGTCCGGGAAGCATCCACGGGTTATCGCCCGCATCTTTTCCGTAAATCAGCGAATGTCCGAGATACACAACCGGCATTACAAGGCCGACACCCAGCACCGAAGCTCCCGCGGTCGAAAAAATATTTAGTACCTGAAATTCGGGTGGGTACGCGGCGTACCGCCTCGGCATTCCCTGATAACCAAGTATGAACTGCGGGAAAAACGTAAGATTAAAGCCGACAAATACGAGCATGGCCGATACCTTGCCCCAAAACTCGGAATACATCTTACCGGTCATTTTCGGCCACCAATAGTGGATACCACCCAGGTAAGCAATGACCTGCCCGCCAACCATTACATAATGGAAGTGAGCAACGACGAAATATGTATCTGTGAGGTGAACCGTCAATCCCATCGCCCCGAGGAAGAGCCCGGTCAAACCACCGATCAGGAACAGGCCCATGAAACCGATCGCATAAAGCATCGGTGTATCATAAGAGATCGACCCTTTATACATCGTCGCGGTCCAGTTAAACATCTTGATCGCCGACGGCACCGCCACGACCATCGTCAGAAACGAGAAGACCAGGCCGGCATAGAGCGATTGTCCGCTGACGAACATGTGGTGTCCCCAAACGAGGAAACCGAATACAGCGATAGCTATCGACGAAAACGCGATGAACTCATAACCAAAGATCTTCTTGCGCGAGAAGTTTGAGATCAGCTCGCTGATCACGCCCATTCCCGGCAGGATCATAATGTAAACGGCCGGATGCGAGTAGAACCAGAACAAATGCTGAAACAAGATCGGGTCGCCGCCGATCGCCGGATCGAAGATCCCGACCTTTGCAAACCTCTCGATCGCAAGCAACAAAACCGTGATCGCGATCACCGGAGTTCCGAGTATCATCACTAGGCTCGTCGCGTAATGTGCCCAGACGAACAGTGGCATGCGGAACCAGGTCATGCCCGGAGCACGCATTGTGTGGATCGTTACGATAAAGTTCAATCCCGTCAGGATCGACGAGAATCCATTGATGAATATGCCGAGACCTACGGCCATCACATAAGAATTCGAAAAAGTTGTACTGTATGGCGTATAGAACGTCCATCCGGTGTCAACGCCCCCTTGCAACAACGCATAAACCGTCAACGCCCCGCCGATCCAGTAAATGTATAGGCTCAGCAGGTTTATCCGCGGGAGTGCAAGGTCTTTTGCACCGATCATCAGCGGCAACAAGAAGTTACCGAGTATTGCCGGGATCGACGGGATCAGGAAGAAAAAGATCATCAAGATCCCGTGCTGGGTAAAGACTCGGTTGTAGGTTGCGGACTGCAAAAGGTCGGTCGAAGGAGTCAAAAGTTCGAGGCGTATAAACGCAGCATATATTCCGCCCGCCATGAAAAAGAGCGAAACACTGATCAAATACATTATGGCGATCCGCTTATGGTCCTTGGTCAAAAGCCATGATTTAAGCGTGGTGCCATTGGTCAGGTAATTTGTTTTTGGCTCAACGGGAAATCCCGAAGCCATCGCATCAACGTTTTGCATATTAATTACCACCCCTTGTACTATTCGTATTACTGGACGCGGCATTGCTCGCCGGAGCATTATTTGCCGCAGGTGGCGGTGTCGTTGCAGAATTCGTGGACGGTGTTGAACTCATTTGGGCCGCCGTCCCGGTCACACCGCTAAGTGATTTGATATAAGCGACCAACGACACAAGCTGCTCCTCGGTTACCTGGCCCTTGAATGTCGGCATTATCGGCTGAAAGCCTTCGACGACCTGTCCGCCGGGATTCAATATCGAATTTCTTATATAAGCATCGTCACGTGCAGCTGATTGTCCACCGACAAGCTTCACTTCTTTACCGAATATACCTTCGAGCTTTGCTCCGCGTTGGGTCGGTCCGCCTGCGTGGCAAGACGCACATCCAAGCTTGTTCTCGAAAAGGTCGCGGCCTTGATCTACCGGTGTTTGGCCGGACTCGCTTCCAGCCAGCCAGTTATCAAAATCACGCTGCTCCATCACGTAAACGTATCCGCCCATTCCCGAATGATTTAAGCCGCAATATTCCGCACAAAACAAGTGATATTTGCCTGGTTTATTTGCTTCGAACCACAAATATGTATACCTGCCCGGAACCACGTCTGCTTTAGTTCGGAATGCGGGGATCGAAAAATCATGCAGTACGTCTTCGGTCGTCATCGTCAATTTGATCTTTTTTCCGACCGGAACGTGAAGTTCGTTTATCTCTCGTTGGCCGGTTCCATGCTGGATCTTCCACATCCATTGTTTCCCGACCACAAAGACCTCCATTGCGTCATCCGGGATCCGAAACTGGTTGTAATAAACGTATGCTCCGCCGAGAAATATCGTCATTGAAACGATGAAAGGCACGACCGACCAACCCATTTCCAAAGCGATCGACCCGTGAATATCTGCTCCACTTACGTATTTTTCTTTCTCTTTAAATCTGATTATAAAAAAGAAGATCGCGGCAACTATCGGGATCGTGAATACGACGCTGATCGCGATCAGGTAGAAATATAGATAGTCCACCTGCCACGCAAATGTGGAGGCTGCTTCGGGAAATAATGGTACCCACGAATTCGTTTGCATATTCTATACTTACAATACCGTTTCGGCTTTGGATCCGGCGTTCTTTCTACCTTTGTTTCGCCGCCAAAAGACAAAACCCAGCGCTCCCATTCCGAAGAGCGTAAGGATTGCGGCTCCGCGCAATACATTCAGGATCGCAAAACCATATCTGCCCGTCGACGGGTCGTAATGGTAACAATAAAGGAGAAGTTGGTCGGTTACGCTACCGACCTTGTTCTCTGCGGAATCGATAAGACCGAACTTTAGATCTTTGGGCGAGTAATCGATCCCATAAAAATATCTAGAAAGTGTGCCATCGGGGGTAACAACGATGATCGCACTGGAATGTGCGAACTGACCCGACTTATCATCCCATTCATACGAAAATCCTGCGGCTTTGGTAATGGCATCAACAGCCTCTTGGTTGCCGGTTAAAAAATGCCAGCCAGCCTCGGTTCCCGGTCGCCCGTAACGCTCCATATATGAAGCCTTTTTATTCTTTGCTAAGCCAGCTTTTTCATTCTCTCGGCTATCGAAACTCACGGCGATAACATCAAAATCTTTTCCGGCATTAAATGAAACGCCTTTAAGAGAACCCGTCAAACCGTTCAACACCTGATTGCAGAGCATCGGGCATTCAAAATAAACGAAGGTCAAAACGACGGGGCGGCCCTTTCCAAACAGGTCGCCAAGCCTAATCGTTTGCCCATTCTCATCCCTGAACTCAGTGTCCAACGGTAACTTTTGCCCAAGTTTCTGCTCGATCCCGATATCCTTAAGCGCTTCGGGAATTCCGTTTGCCGTACTCACATTTGGATCGTATTTCCTTGGCGAATATAGAGGTGAATTATAATGCTCGTTCTTTTGCGCAAAAGTATTCGGAGCCGCAACGAACGCGGTCACGAACG
>JBBSKW010000157.1:0-7486 GCA_038256005.1 Pyrinomonadales bacterium | reverse complement strand
GAACAATTTAATTGGGGCACGCGTTGGGAATGGACGAATTCTGCCTATCTGGCATATCCGGGATTTAAGAAACCGGATGGCGCGGTGGGCGAATACAACGGTAAGTTTATGATCAACCAAATGGTGCTCCGCGGTGCGTCGATCGCGACGCCCGCGGGCCACAGCCGCCCGACGTATCGCAACTTTTTCCACCCGCACCTGCGTTGGCAGTTCACGGGGATTCGCTTGGCTAAATGAACTGACCACAGATAAACACGGATGGACACTGATACAGGCAACGTCGCCGAACATCTTATCTGTGTTGATCTGTTTTCATCTGTGGTAAATATCTTATGAAAACCTCGCCAGAATATTCACAATTTGCCGAAGACGTGCTCTCTGGCCTGACTTCCGAGCCGAAGCAGCTTTCGTCGAGATATTTTTACGACGACGAAGGCTCGCGGCTTTTTATGGAGATAATGCAGCTCCCGGAATATTACCCGACGCGTGCCGAGTTCAAGATTTTTGAGGAGCAGACGCACGACATCTACAGAGCGTTTACGAAAGATACGAGCGGCATCGACCTGATCGAACTAGGTGCCGGCGACGGCGCGAAAACGGCCGTCCTGATCGAGCACTTTCTTGATCAAGGGTTAGACTTCACCTATTCGCCGATCGATATTTCGAAAGAAGCGAACGATGCTCTGGCAACCAGATTTCACGCGAAATTCCCTTCGCTTTCGATCGACCCGCACACCGGCGATTACTTCAAAATACTTGGCTCCCTTAAAAGAGATACAAGCCGCCGAAAAGTTCTTTTGTTTCTCGGTTCGAACATCGGCAATTTCTCCCGCGAAAAGGCTCTGGATTTTTTCCGACAGCTTCGCGATGTAATGAACGACGGCGACCGCCTGTTCATCGGCTTTGATATGCAGAAAGATCCGCGTGTGATCGTGGCTGCATATGATGATGAACAGGGCGTGACCGCCGCTTTTAACCTAAATCTTCTGACTAGAATTAATCTCGAACTCGGTGCCGATTTTGATATCTCAAAATTCTCGCATTACGCACAATATCGTCCCGTAGAATGCGCCGCCCGTTCGTTCCTCATCAGCCGCGAGAAACAAAGCGTTCATATCGGAGCCCTGAACCGAACATTCGAATTCGAGCAATGGGAACCTATCTTTATGGAGATCTCGCAGAAATACACGCAGTCAATGATCGACGAACTCGCCTCCGAAAGCGGTTTTGCGATCGAAACAGAATTCGCAAACAACGAAGACTTCTACATCAATTCCCTCTGGCGGCCTACGAGATATTAACCACGTATCCCTTATAGAGCATGAACCGCAGATTCACACATATGCTCATCTCAACGATCCGTGTCGATTCGTGTCCAAACCGTCCTTCATGCTCTTAGAAAATTGCATCTCTTTGCGAACTTAGCGTCCTTGCGTTAAAACTTCTTCCAAATCTGAAAACTGAAGCGCTCATTCCATCTGCCGCAAGTCCTATCAAATCGCGCAGAACGCGCCAAGTGCTATTGGTGGCCGTTCGTTTCCATTAGAAAATGTAACGATGCCCGGAAGAATAAAACGAACCACAGATGGACACAGATAAACACAGATCAGAGCGGGCAACGGTGTCCGCGTTCCAACGTTCAGAGTTCAAGCTTCAGCTTGTTCTTCATTTGCGACTTTGCGGGAGATCTCACCGATTTATGGATCAAAACCGAACAGAAATTGCCAAAATCATCAAAAACGCCGATTTTTGTTCACACTTGTTCACATCACGCGTATTCACATGTGAACAAACATGGGAAATATCCACCCGCCTTAACAGTCGCGTTTCGGCCCGTATCGGCAAAAACACGAAAAACGCCGATTTTTGTTCGGGTGTGTTCGGTTCGCGGTGTGTTCGATCCGAACAAACATCGCAGTTTTTCGAACTTGGCGATATACCGAGAACGTATTACCCTCGGATGTGCTGAAATTTGGCCTATGAAGATCCGGCTTCAGACCTTTGACGTAATTGATTCGACCAACACCGAAGCTTTAAAACAGGCTCGGGCCGGTGCCGATGAAGGAACGTGCATCACGGCTCGCCAGCAAACCGCCGGCCGCGGGCGCCACGGACGCATTTGGGTTTCAGAAAACGACGCCGGTCTGTATTTTAGCATCGTGCTTCGGCCAAAACTCGAGCCCCAGTTTCTTTCGCTCATCACCTTGATGGCAGGCGTCGCGGTTCACGATACCCTGAAAGAATTCGGCCTTTCACCCGATATTAAATGGGTAAACGATATTTTGGTCAATGAGAAAAAGATAAGTGGAATTCTTGCAGAAACAGCGGAAACAGCGGGCGGCCTTGCGGTTATCGTCGGCATCGGAATAAATATCCGCTCCTCGAATTTCCCGCCCGAGATCGCCGAAACTGCCACATCGATCGAAGATTCATCTATGCATATCAGCGCAGGTTCCCGCACTGTGCCGTCGCCCGAGCAGCTT
This sequence comes from Pyrinomonadales bacterium, assembly GCA_038256005.1. Taxonomy (GTDB): domain Bacteria; phylum Acidobacteriota; class Blastocatellia; order Pyrinomonadales; family Pyrinomonadaceae; genus OLB17. The sequence continues at coordinate 5,003 of JBBSKW010000157.1, read as the reverse complement.
GCACAGGTTTTGACAAATTATCTGGTTCATTTTTATGATGTTTTGAATACCGAAAATGGCACCGCGGCGATCATCGAAGAGTGGCAGTCGCGCTCAACGTATTTCGCAGGAAAGTCCGTTAGGATCCGAACCGAAAGCGAAACGCTTGAGGGCGTCACCGAAGGCCTGCAAGAAAACGGTGCCCTTCGCGTTCGAGCCTCGGACGGAACGCTTACGATAGTTCAAACAGGAGATGTCGAACAGCTTCGTTCAGTAAATGATCGACCGGATTGAACTTTAAGGGCGCAAGTTGTAACTTTAGTTACGGATTATGAACGACGAATTTGACCAAGAACCGGACTTTGATCTGGCTGAAGAGTTTGACGAAGATTTTGACGACGAGTTTGCAGCGTTTGACGATTTTGACGCCGAGAATGACAACGTCCGGTTGAGGACCGCGATTCTTCAAAAAGAGAATATGGTCGCACTGCTTTGCATAAAAAGTGCTCCGGTTGGCGCAGCTATTTGTCGTGTCGATCCGCGTGAACAGCTTCCGTCAGTTCAGCTTTACGACGACCCGAGTGCAGCACTGCACTGGTTCACCCGCAGCTTAAGCTCCAGCAAAACCAACGGATGGCGGATCGTCTACGACGGCCTCCCGCTGCAAGGCTAGAATGTTTCTCGCCATCGACATTGGTAATTCACTGATCAAGTTTGGAACCTTCAACGGCACCGACCTCGTCGATCGATTTACGATCTCCACAAAGCTTGATTACACGGTCGAAGAACTCGCCTTTGATCGTTTTCATGTGCTTGACGATCAGTTTATCCAGCTGAAATTTGATTCGGTGTACGTATCCTCGGTCGTTCCAAGGCTCAACAAGGTCATCGACCAACTCTGCAATAAACTTTTCAAGCTAAACGCCGTTTTCGTAAATGCGACAATGGAACTGGGGCTAAAGATCAATTACGAACCTAAGACATCACTTGGAAACGATCGATTAGTTGGTATATTTTCCGCCTCTCAAACATACGGTACACCGGTCATTGTTTGTAGTTTCGGAACTGCAACGACGATCGACGCTGTGTCTAAGCGGAGCGAATTCTTAGGCGGATTGATTCTGCCCGGAATGGGAACAATGGCAGATTCGCTAAAGCGACAAACGGCAAAGCTGCCAGCGGTACGGATCCAGGAGCCGGAATCACTCTTGGGCAACTCGACCGAATTGGCGATCGCCTCTGGAATCTTCTACGGACAGATCGCCGCCGTCGAAGGCATCGTCAAACGGATTCGTGACGAGCAATTCCCGTCCGCGAAAAAGGTAAAAGTGATCGCGACCGGCGGCTTTTCACGGCTCGTAAGTCAACACACTTCGATCTTTGATGTTGTTGGTGACAACTTGATCCTCGACGGACTCAGGCTCATCTCAGAAAGAGCTTCGGCTCAAACGTAAGTGTTCAAGAGCTTGGGCTTTCGTCTCGCTTTCGTCGCTTGCTCGAATGAGTAAGCAAGCTTGATCAGCGTTCCTTCGCTCCACGCACGGCCAAAGAAAGAAATGCCCATCGGAAGTTCGCGTTCGAACCCAGCAGGCACCGTAATGTTGGGATAACCGGCAACCGCCGCCAGCGAAGAGCTCGAGACATAACCGCTGCCGCAATCGCCGTTGACCGTATCGATCATCCAACTCGGTCCATTGGACGGCCCGATCAACGCATCGAGTTTATCCCGATCCATTACCAGGTCGATGCCTTCTGCCTGGGTTAGCCGTTTGCTCGTCGCAAGAGCCTCCAAATATTCCTTTGTGGATAACGGGCCTTTTTTCTCGGCCGCTTCGAAGATGCCTTGTCCGAAATACTTTAGTTCGCGAGCTTCATTATCCTGGTTGAATTGCATCAATGCGGCGAGAGTTTTATGCTCGGCACCTCGTTCGGTTAAGTACTTTTCAAGGCCTGCCTTGAACTCGTAAAGCAACACTTGATATTCCGCGTCGCCAAATTTTCCGATCGAATCGACTTTCACGTCAACGAGGATCGCACCCGATGCTTTCAACACCTCGAGCGACGCGTTCATTACTTTATCGACTTCTTTTCTACGTCCCCAGAAGTTTCGAACAACGCCGATCCGAGCGCCTTTCAAACCGTCAACCTTTAAAAAAGTTGTGTAATCGAATCTCTCTCTTTTCTTTTCGCTCGTGACCGCATCTCGCGAATCAGCGGCATCCATTACATTCAACATAGCCGCTGCATCTGCTACCGTTCGTGTCATTGGCCCGGCAGTATCTTGTGAGTGAGCGATAGGAATTATGCCGCTTCGAGAAACCATTCCGATCGTTGGCTTCAAGCCAACAATTCCGCAGACTGACGCGGGGCAAACGATCGAACCGTCTGTCTCAGTACCGACGCCGATCGCAGCAAGGTTTGCCGAAATTGCCGCACCGGTTCCTGACGACGAACCACACGGATTACGGTCAAGCACGAACGGGTTTCGTGTTTGGCCGCCGCGCCCGGACCAGCCGCTGATCGAGTCGTTATCGCGGAAATTCGCCCATTCGCTTAAATTCGTTTTGGCCAATAGAACAGCACCGGCTGCGCGAAGTTTCTCGACGATAAATGCATCTTGCTTCGGTGCCGGAGCGTTTAGCAGTGCCAAGCTTCCAGCGGTCGTTTTCATCTTGTCGGCTGTGTCGATATTATCCTTGATCACGAATGGTATGCCGTGAAGCGGGCCTCGCACTTTGCCATCTTTTCGTTCACGGTCCATCTGTTCTGCGATCTTTACTGCGTCAGGATTTACCTCGATTATCGAATTGATCTGTTTATCAACAGAGGCGATTCGCTTAAGATACATCTCTACTATCGACTTCGAAGACATCTCACCCTTGGTCATGAGCGTTTGAAGCTCGGCGACGGTTGCTTCTTCAAGTTCGAAAGCTTGAACGGAATTGCCAAACGCTCGCAATGCGACGAAGCCGACACCAGCGGCAGCCGCAGAACCCAAGAATCCGCGTCTATTTATTGTCATTCTTTCCACCTCGTAGTTTTTCTAAATTCTTCAATGCGTCTTCGTTCTTTGGATCTCCCTTGATCACTTGTTCAAATCGCTGAATCGCCGACTCGTTTTCACCACTTTCAGCGAATACTTTCCCTGAAAGCAATAGCACTGCTTGATTCTCGGGCTGCTGTTGTTCCAGAACAGATATGTGGCCCCGTGCATTCTCTAGGTCTTTTATGGCGTACAAAGATGCCGCCATTCTCAACCGGGCCTCGGCGTTGGATTGATCGAGAAAGAGCAATCGAGCAAGTGCTTCAGAAGCTTTTTTATGTTCGCCCTTTGCGGCGTACAAACGACCTAGATCCGACAGAGCATCTGAAAATGCCTTCGGGGCTATGTAGTTTCGATTAAGATTCGCGGCGCGTTCTAAACTAGTTTCGGCCTCCTCAGGTTTCGCCTGAACTAACTTCGACGTAGCGAGATTAAAATGTCCGAGCGGATCGTTTGGCGATCGCTCGATGTACTGCGAAAAATAGTTAGTCGCTTCCTCGGCATTACTTTTCTTCATAGCAAGAATTCCGAGCGTATTGTAGATGTTCGGAAATTTCTCGCCACTCTTCTGCGCTTCACTGCAAATGCCGTCGGCTTCGGCGGTCCGTCCGGCGTCCGCCAATAGCAAACAGAGATTGTTTGCCGCAATGTAATTGCCTGCGTCTAGAGACAATGACCTTCGATAGACGGTTTCACTATTTTTCCAGTAACTAACCTGCGAACAACTAAGGACCCCGAATCCAGCAGTCACGATAGCAAGAATAGCAAAGGCTACTAGCGCCAAACCCTTATTCGGCAGCTCAATAAGTTCCGCGGCTCCAAACGAAACGATCACGAACAATCCAATAAAAGGAATGTAGGTGTATCTATCTGCCATGGACTGTGCTCCGACTTGGATAAGCCCAATTACCGGTACAAGTGTTCCAAGGAAGAAAAACCAACCGAAGATCAAATATTTTTGCGTGGTACCGAAGCGAATAACGGATACAGTTATTCCTGCCAGTATCAAGAGTGAAGCACCAACCTGGATGATCGAAAACTCATCGGGATATGGATAGCTGAGGGCAAGATTGGCCGGATAGAACATCATCACGATGTAGTTGACGTACGCGATGATTGCGTTCTGCAGTCGGTCGATAAATGGTAGAGCATCCAGCGATTGGACTGCTCCGCCTGAACGCTGTGCCATGATCGTGATAACCGACGAAGCGGCAGACAGCAAAAAGAACGGTACTTTTTCGAGCATCAACGCACGAAGGTCATTAACACTTCGCAGACGTTCGAACGGCCAGTAATCGAGTAACAACAAGACGAATGGCACCGTCACCAGCATCGGCTTTGACATCAACCCCAAAGCAAATAAGGCTAAACCCAGCCAGTATGCGGACGCCTTTGGCACCCCAAAAACCTTCACCGACGTAGAATTCTCATCTCGTACAAATTTCCCATACGCAAGCAAAGTTAGGAGAAAGAAGAAGGTGCTTAGAAGATCCTTTCGCTCAGAGATCCAGGCTACCGACTCGACGTGTGCCGGATGAACTGCGAAAAGAACCGCCACGGCTGCACTCGGCCAAAACTTGCCCGTGAGACTTCGAAAGACGCCGAGAACCAGTATCGAATTGAGCAAGTGCAAAAGAATATTGACTGCGTGATGAGATCCCGGGTTCAGACCAAACAGTTGAATGTCCATCATGTGTGACAACCAAGTTATTGGGTGCCAGTTTGCGGAATGAAACGCATAGAAGGCCCACTTAAAGCTTTCCCAATTGAGACCGCTTAGGACCGCCGGATTTCGATAAACGTAGAGATTGTCATCAACGTCGATGAAGTCAAAACCCGTGGCCTGAAAATAAATTGCCAGGACCAAAACGGCCAGCAATGGCACGATCAACGTCTCAGCGATCGACCCGCTCGGTTGGGCAGTTGTTTCGAAAGGCTCACTTTCTGACATAGACTTTATTTTCTAGCTCCGCTTTGTTCG
>JBBSKW010000156.1:0-7589 GCA_038256005.1 Pyrinomonadales bacterium | reverse complement strand
ATCATGCTTTCTCGGGCTCTCAGCAATTGTTTGAGATATACATTCCAGAATCCGTACCATCCACGATCAACGGAAGCATCGCGTAACTCACTCATCTCATCAGCCTCAAGCCCGCGTAATTCTAGTGCAATAAGATACTTCTCGATCGCTTCCTTCCTCATGCCTTTTGCTGCGAAAGTATCGCCAATATTGAACAAAACGGACGCATTGTTCGGATACAGTTCCAAAGTTTTACGGAACTGAACAAGAGCTTCATCATGACGACCAGAAAAGCTCAGCACATTTCCTTTCATTCGATTAATAACAAGAGAAAATGGATCGATCTCCAACGCATCGGAGATCTTCGCCAATGCTCGGTCGGTTGAACCTCTAAAAGCGAGATGCTCGGCATACCATTGATGAGCCGTTGCGTAGTTCGGGTTCAACCTGATCGCCGTCTTAAATTCGCGCTCTGCTCCTGCCCAGTCAAAATCGTATGTTTGAAGGATCAGTCCGAGCGATGCGTGAGCATCGGCAAGATTCGGATCAAGCTCGAGTGATCGCAAGGCCGCCTGTTTTGCTTTGGAAATGTAATCGCTGGGACGATAAGCGCCATACAAAGGCATCAATGCATACGCATTTGCGAGACCCGAATGTGCCAATGCGAACTCCGGGTCTTTTTCGATAGCTTGGCTAAAGAAATCAATGGCTGTTTGCAGATCAGTAGAGGTGCGCTTGTTCCAGTGAAAGCGTCCCTCCAAGTAAAGTTGCTGAGCTTCTGAATTTGTCGGATAACTCTTGGTTAACGTCCGCTGTTCCGCCGTTGAAAGCTTCGACCGTAATTGGTCTGAGACGTCTCGCGCGATCTCTCTCTGCAGCCGAACCAGCTCAACGAACTTTCGGGAATAGCTTTCGGTCCAGAGAATATTTTGTGATGCTGTGTCGACGAGTTCCATCGCGATCCGTATGTCGTCACCTTTCTGAACGAGTGTTCCGAATAACACGGCATCAACTTTCAGCTCTTGACCGATCGTCTGCGGCGATAGACTTTTACCTTTATAGGTGAATACAGTGCTCCGCGCTTTCACCGATAATCCGGGAATGATAGACAGACTACTTATCAGATTTTCGGCGACCCCGTCAGATAGATAATCAACGGTCAGGTCTTCGCTCTGGTTCACAAACGGCATCACGGCGATCGAAGATATCTGTTTTCCCGCGGACGATGAATTGTAAAAGTAATATCCGGCCGATGCAGAAACGATTCCAACGATCGAGAGCACCAACCAAAAACTAAGACTCCGGAAACTTTGGAAAGCATTCTGTCGCCGCGATTCAATAATTGTTGGAACGGCGTGCATTGCCATTCCTTGAGTCGTTACCGAATCATGGATAGTTCCGCCTCCAGTAACACTCTTCCAATTTTCTGTCCGATCGTTGGAGAATTCTCCGGTCGAGCCGCTTTCGAGCTGGCGTATTGCCATTCGGAGCACTCCAAGAGCGTCTTTTATCTGCTGGGGTCTTTCGGATGGCGACTTGGAAAGACATTGATCGATAAGCTCTACCACCTTGTCGGGCAGCTCGGGAACGAAATCCTTGATCGGTTCGGGAGTCTTGTGCAGAACCGCACCGATCGTATCCATCGAATTTTCGCCCTTGAATGGTCGCACGCCAGACAGCAATTCGTACATTAATACGCCAAAACTAAAAATATCCGATCGGCTGTCTACGCTCGCTCCGCGGGCCTGCTCGGGTGACATATATTCCGCTGTTCCGATGATCAAACCGGGCGAAGTGACACTCGACCTTCTTCCGGAAACGATCGATTCCACGCCGTCAGATCTTTCTGGCTCCGCGAATTTCGCGACCCCGAAATCGAGTATCTTGACCAGGCCATCGGGCCTGAGCATTATATTCTCCGGCTTGATATCGCGGTGAACGATCCCCGCTGAGTGTGCATCAACCAATGCTGATGCGACTTGAACACCAATATCAAAAGCCTTGTGCCGGCTAGCCGGACCGTTTCTGATGAACTCTTTGAGCGTCTGCCCGTCAATGAACTCTGTCGTCAAGAACTGTACGCCATCAGCTTCGCTGATCTCGTGGATGGTGATTATGTTCGGATGGTTAAGTTTAGAGGCCGATCTCGCTTCACGGATAAATCTGGCCAATCTATCTTTATCGCCGGCGTAAATTTCGGGGATCAGCTTAAGAGCGACCGTGCGCCCAAGACGTGAATCTTCGGCCAAATAAACCTCACCCATTCCGCCTTTACCAAGCACCTTAATGATCGAGTAGTGGCGGATCGAGCTGCCGATAAGCGTTTCTGACGAACGTTTATCTTCGAATAGCTCGGCTGCGACCGCTGCCGGTGGTTCGTCGATAAAATAGTCTGGAACTCGTTCGAAAGATAGAAGTGAATCGATCTCTTTCCTCAATTCCGGATCGTTTTGACACTTATTTTTGAGGAAGGATTCGCGTTCGGCCGGAGGAAGTTCCAGCGCGGAATTGAAGACCTCGTCGATCGTTCTAAGTCTATTTGAATCCATCTATTCGACACTGCGTCGATCCTTTGCGGGGAATAGATCAGATTGAACTAAGTTCTCTTATAAGCCAGGTTCGAGCAAATCGCCAATCTCGCTTCACCGTCTCGGGAGAGATGTTCAGCACGGCGGCGATCTCTTCCGTTTTCAATCCGCCGAAATATCTGAGTTCGACAACGCGGCTTTTGCGCTCGTCTAGCTTTGCTAAGGTATTCAACGCGTCGTCTAACGTGACAATATCAGTGAATTTGTCGCTTGAAGAATCAGCCGCATCCGACAGCACTACGCGCTCCTGCCATCCGCCTCGTTTCTGACTACTCTTCGATCGGGCGTAATCGACCAAAATATGCCTCATTGCTTTCGCGGCAACTCCGAAGAAATGCGCCCGGTTCATCCATTCCTGCTCGCCCTGCTTCGCGAGCTTGAGATATGCCTCATGTATCAATTCCGTAGTTTGGAAAGTATGCCCGGCAGGCTGCTGTCGCATATACCTCCGCGCCATTGACCGCAGTTCGTCGTAAACGAGGGGCATGAGCCGCTCGAGGGCGATTTGGTCGCCTTTGCTCCAGTCCACGAGGAGGGCCGTGATCTGCTCCGAACCGTTTTCATTCATAAATACGTAGAGCTTTAGGTACGACGTGAGTATAGAACTTAAATAGCAAAAATAAAATTCTTGAACGGTTACACTTTTCGACCCGGAATCTCGTTTATCAGCATAGAGAGCAAAATTTCGAGCCGCTTCACCAATGTTGGCTCAAAAGCAATCAAGATCTATGTCGTTTGGGATCATACCGAGGGAGCTCTTTGGGGCACCGAACCTGCGATTAGTGGTGAATTCACAGCACTGATGATAGATCCATATGCATTTTTGCCCTATTTGGAGAACAAAATGAAAATTCTTGAAAGGTTTGTATTATCGGCCATCACTTCCGTCTTTGTACTTGTAGGCGTCGGACTTGTATCGATTGAAGTTTCGGCCCAGTCGAATTCGCACACTATCACCGTCATCAACAAGACCGGCGTCGTCATCAGCGCTCTTTATGTAACGCCACACAGCTCGAATGAATGGGGGGAAGACATTCTTGGAGCTGACGTACTTCCAAACAATAATGAACTTGGGATCGTCTTTTCGCGCAAGGAAACTTCGAAACTGTGGGATCTTCGCATCGAGGATAGCGAAGGGGAATTCATTGAATGGGAAAACCTGAATCTACGTGAGATATCGTCCGTGACGCTCTTTTATAAGAATGGCAAAGCGACTGCGATCTTCAATGAACAAACCGCACAATTAGCCGGAACTTGGATCGGTTATTACGACGACGGAACAAAATCTCCGTACGTTTGGTCGATTACCCAGAACGGCAACAATCTTACGATCATCGATTCAAAGAAAAGTTCGACTCGTTCACGAGGAACAGTTCAGGGAAATAGCGTTCGCGCCCTCGATTTCGCAACCCAGAACGGAACACTTGCCGCGAACGGCACACGGATCAACTGGTCGGACGGCGTGTTCTGGATAAAAGCACCAAACGCGCCGGACCTGAACGGCGTTTGGATCGGCTATTACGATGATGGGACGCGATCACCTTATCTATGGAATGTTGGCCATGTCGGAACGACAATTACGATAACGGACGCGCGCGCCGGCGGCACGACCCGATCGCGAGGTTCGATTCAGGGCAACCGAATAACAGCACTAGATTTCGCAACGAAGAATGGAACGCTTTCGAGCGATGGTAATCGGATCACTTGGTCGGATGGAGTGGTTTGGGTAAGAGAATAATTGCCCAGTCAGCAACGGAAAACATGTGAACACGAAATTGCAGTAAGAACAATTTGAAGGAGAACAATATGAAAACATTTAGAAGAATAGCTTTGATAGCGGTGATCGGAATGATCTTCGCGATCGGTACACAGACCTTGGCCCAGGGACAACAAGACTTCACGCTGGTCAATCGAACCGGTGTTGAGATCTACGCCCTTTATGTTACACCGCACAATGCAAATGAATGGGGCGAGGACATTTTGGGGGTCGACACCCTCTTATCGAACGAAGAGCTAGACATTTCTTTTTCACGAAAAGAAAAGGCGAAGTATTGGGACGTTCGTATTGAGGACGAAGACGGAAACTTCATCGAATGGGACAAATTAAATCTATTGGAGATCTCAAAGGTAACGCTTTACTACAAGAATCGAAAACCAACGGCGATCGTTGAGTAAGTACAAAAAATAAGATGATGACACGAAGAATAATTACAGTTGCAACCGTCGCAGCATTTGGCCTTGCCATCAGCGGCTGTTCATTCTCGGTTGGCACCGATATGAACGCCAACAAACCCGCAAACACGGCAAAGCCGCCTGCTACAAATTCAACGGGATCAAATTCGAACTCGGCTTCCAATAAGAAGACCGATTCGGCGGCGAAACCGAAATTAGCAAACGAAAAGAAACCTGAAGGTTCGGCCAAAACGGCGAAGAACAACCCGATTCCTGCCAATTGGATCTACGTTTATGACGATGTCAAAGGATACGGATTCTCGGTTCCGGACGGTTCGGAAGGGGAAAGCGAAACCATCGAAGGTATCGACGTAATGGCAGTTACGACCCCGGCACCATCGGAGATCGACATCTTCGTTCTTGCTTACAAAGACAAGACCCGTACAAAGGAAGATCTTCTCAACGATGCGGTCGAGTTCCTCGAAGGTCTCGGGCAAAAAGTCACGCCCGGTGCGCTGAAGGCAGAAAGTGACGACTATGCCGTCGCCGATGCCGATACGGTTCATCCTGAACGGGGAAAAGTCAAATTGAGGATTATGGTAGGTACCGACGTCACGGACAATTACGTGATGATAATCGGAACCGAGGAATCAAGATTTGCCGCGAACGAATCGATCATCGATTCCATCTGGGGCAGCTTCGAAATGTGGAGCCTTGAGTAAAACTCGATCAGTCATTCGATCGGAGACCGGCGAGGTGGATCAACATCCATTTCGCCGGTCTTGTTTTCGGCTAGAGTCGCCTTTCCCTTAATAGCAACTGGTGAAATAGCATGGTAAAGTTCTCGAAACTTCCATGGAGCCGTCACAACCATTAAACCTATGACCAACCCTTCGGTAGATAATGAGCCGACCAGTAAATCTACGAACAAACTCCTACGCATACTCGGAATTGGATTTGGCCTGGCAATAGTCATCGGCGGGACGGTCGGCGTAGGAATCTTGCGCAATCCAGGTGGAGTTGCCGCACAACTTCCATCTGTTGGTTTGATCCTTCTTGCATGGACGCTCGGTGGACTTTATTGCCTACTTGGCGCGAACTATCTTTCCGAACTAGCGACGATGACCCCAAAAGCGGGCGGCTATTACGTATATGCGCACCGGGCTTACGGCGACTTTGGCGGATTCGTCGTGGGCTGGAGCGATTGGCTTTATCAAACGCTTGGCCTAGCATACATCACCGTCGTTTTTGGCGAATATGCTTCTGGGCTTTTTGCTCCGAATCTTGCCGGCGGACGCGTCGTTTTCAGTGTCGCGATCTTGGTCGTGATCGCGATGATAAATTACCTAGGATTGCGATCGGGCAGTGGAACTCAGAAAATAACCAGCCTTTTGAAATGCCTCGCCTTGATAGCTTTTGTAATCGCGTGTTTCGTTTATGGTGGCGGAGACCGAACGGCCGAGACCTCGGCGGCCGCCATGCCTATTGCTCCGCTAACGACCTTTGCGGGCATTGTCGCATTTATCCTTGCCTTCCAGCTTGTTCTCGGAACGTTTGACGGGTGGCACGAGGCGATATACTTCACCGAAGAGGACAAGGATCCGGGTCGGAACATTCCTCGTTCGCTTTTCGGCGGGCTCGCGATCATCATAACGATCTATCTATTAGTAAACCTTGCCTTAATATATGTTCTACCGATGTCGGCTTTGGCTGGGTCGAAATTTGCGGGAGCAGATGCAATAAGAATGATGTTCGGCGAACGAAGCGGACAGATCGTTACGATCCTCGCGCTAGTCTCCTTGATAGGGATAATCAATGCGATCCTAATGGCGTGCCCGCGAATATTGCTTGCTCTTAGTCGCGACGGACTCTTTTTCGGACAAGCGGCAAAGGTCAACGAGGGCGGTACGCCGGATTTCGGGCTTGTCGTAACAGCATTGGCCGCGATCGTTCTGTCTTCGATCGGTACCTTTGAATTGCTGCTCGCGATCTCTGCATTTTTTGCGGTCGTAATTGCGAGCTTGTTGGTCATTGCGCTATTTATCTTGCGCCGCTCTGAGCCCGACGCTCCCCGACCTTTCCGAGCCTTGGGCTATCCATTTGCACCGGCCGCAGTTCTGATCATCTCAGTCCTGCTAGCGATCGGCTACGTAGTCAGCAATACCGAACCGAGCATCTACGCTCTGATCGCACTTGCTTTGACGTATCCAGTGTTTCGACTGATAAAACGATCTAGCAAAGAAGTGAATTAGATCTTCACACATTCGCCGCGTTTGATGAACTGACCATCGCCTTGCTTGCCCGTATGTTCACCGTTTTGGATAATGACGCGGCCGCTCGATAAAACGGTTTCGGCTTTTTTAGCGATTTCATTTTAAATTCTCATACTCTTTGTTGGCTTCAAGCAATGCCGGCATATCTTTATCGGCATCTTTCCAGAGGTCGAGGAATTTGTCGTATTCGGCGGCGTCTTTTGTTGAACGCGCTTTACCTAATTGTGCCAATGGATAGATTGATGAAAGCGGCGCTTCGCCGCGATTGTTGAGAATCTTATCGAATTCTCTGGTAGCTTCTTTTGATTTGTTCAATTTGAGGAAAGCCAAACCTCTGATATATTGCGGATAAAATTCTGCGGCTTTTTCATATCGTTCGGTGATTTCCAGTTCTTCGATCGCCTCTTTCGCCTTGCCCAACTGCAAAAGAGAGGCGGCGCGGATTGCTGGCAGCCACAGTTCGTTGAGCAGAGTGTCTAGCGGGCGTTCGCTGCGGAGTTCGTCCATCAATGAATCAGCTTCCGCCGTTTGTCCAGCGACTGCCAGCGCAAGGGCGGCACGCGACATTACGTCTTTT
>JBBSKW010000155.1:0-7622 GCA_038256005.1 Pyrinomonadales bacterium | reverse complement strand
CAATGCGATATTTTCAAGTTGCCGTTGAAAAAAGTGTTCGATTACGCATTCAGCGTCGGCGTTCTGCATCACACTCCTGATCCAAAAAAGGCGTTTCTTTCACTCGCGTCCAAGATCCAAAAAGGCGGGCACATCTCGGCTTGGGTTTATGGAGCCGAGAACAACGAATGGATCACGAAATATGTGAATCCGGTCCGCGAGAGCTTTACGTCAAAAATGTCGCAGCCGATGCTTTATCAGCTTTCAAAGCTGCCGACGCTCTCGCTCTTCATGGCGACAAAGCTCGTCTATCGCCCTGCGAATATCGCCGCAAAAGGGGTCGCGAAAAGACTTTTCTACAACGATTATCTTAATCACCTTGGCACGTTCGGCTGGCGCGAACAGCACAATATTGTCTTCGATCACCTCGTCGCACCGACCGCGTTCTATATCTCAAAAGACGATTTCGAAGATTGGTGGCAAGAAGCAAAAGCCGACGATGTCGAGATCATCTGGCATAACAGTAATAGCTGGTGCGGCTTTGGGAAGCTTTGATCTATGTGGTTCAACGATCAAATGACAAGCAGCTTGAGGTACGCGATCGACGACGCATTCGATGCGATCGTTGAAAAAGGCAATGCGAATCATCGCCGGATCGTGAATGATATTCGCGGTTCGAATATGCTGATCAACGCTAGTCCGGTCAGCGTCGTGAATGCGTCCGGCATTACTGGAATTATTGATTCCGAGGCAACCAGCGAAAAGATCGCCGAAGGCCGAATTGGCATCGAAGAAGCCTTGGGCGAGGTGTTCATAACATTTGCTACGGAAACTTTGGGAAGTAAACGCGGCACCGAAGGCACACTCGTTCACGAGATGCAGCACGCATATGATTTTGCCCGCACGATCGCCAGTTATTCGGATGCCGGCGTGAATCCGCTCAGCATCTTCGACCCGACGCTTTACGAACTTGAGCTTGCCGCACACCGAACCTCCGGCGAATGGATGCTGCTCGTAGGTTCCGACGATTACGTGAATGAAGGCGTCGATCTGATGATCCTTGGCCGTCAAGAGACCGGCCAGTGTTACCTAAGCGAAGACGGCATCCACAAACGGCTCTGCGACAGCTACGACCTAACGCCCGACGGCAAGCGGGGCCCACGCTCCAGCGAAATGATGGGGCTGAAACTCGACTAGCAGACGGGTCCCGCGTGCATTCGTATCCTCTACACTCTCAGCAGGTCGTGTCTCGACCTCTGTTTTGTGGCAAACTATTCTTATGAACACTGCACTACCGCAGGAAATGCAGCAGCACACTTACGCGATCATGGATCGTGTGGAAGATTCGCATTGGTGGTTCGTTGGGCGGCGCGCGATCCTCGAAAGTTTCCTTGAGCGTATCGTCCAGCAAATCCGCGATCCGCAATCCGCGATCCGCATTCTCGACGTAGGTTGCGGGACAGGTGCCAATCTCGAAATGCTTTCGCAATTCGGTTCGGCCGAAGGCGTTGATGTTTCGGACGATGCTTTAGAGTTTTGCCGAAAGAAAGGTTTGACGGTTCAAAAAGGTTTGGCGGAAACGCTGCCGTACGAAGACGAAACGTTCGATGTAACGACGGCTCTCGACGTTATTGAACATCTCGATGACGATTTCGCCGGCTTAAAGGAAATGTTTCGCGTTACGAAAACCGGCGGCTATTCGCTGATCTTCGTCCCGGCGTTTATGTGGCTCTGGGGCGTGCAGGACGACATCTCGAATCACCGAATTCGTTACACCAAAAAGCAGATCGTCGAACGCATCGAAACGGCGGGTTACATGGTCGAACGCGCGACCTATGCAAACTTTACGTTCTTCGCACCGATCCTCGGCGGCCGCACGATAATGAAACTGACCGGTATCAAACCGGAATCAGAGAACAACATCACCATCTCCGGCCTGAACGGCGTGTTCGGCAAACTATTCTCCGCCGAACGGTTTATTCTAAACAAAATAAATTTCCCGTTCGGCGTCTCGATCGTGATCGTTGCCAAAAAAGGAATCGACTGATTAGACTAGCTACAAATTCAGAGTAAGAATCACTACGATTCTTGTGTTCAATTTTGAAGCACACCGCCAGCCTTGATAAATAATTTTCTAAAATCTCTGTGCCCTCTGTGGCTCTGTGGTTAAATATGGCTTCGAGCTTCGAACACCTTTCCGTTCGGAAATTCCGCGTTCGTGATCGAATAGCTAAATCCCTTCTGTATTGCGAATGCTCCGACCTCGCCGCGTTTTGATAGTGCAATAAATCCGACCTGAAATTCCTTTGCTTTCGTAGGGCTGCGTTTAACGATCCGGCGGATCGCTTCGCGGCAGGCTTGCTCCGGCGACCGGCCCATTCGCATTTGTTCGATAACTGTATGCGTGCCGCAGATGCGGATCACCTCTTCGCCGACTCCTGAACTCGTAGCGGCACCGACCTCGTCATCAACGAAAAGCCCGGCACCGATTATCGGCGAATCGCCAACGCGGCCGTGCATTTTGAAAGCCATTCCGCTCGTCGTCACCATACCCGCGAGTCTTCCGTCCGACCCGATCGCGATAGTTCCCATCGTATCGTGATTGGGCGAGCCGTCTGGGAAATAATACGGTGCCGCAGGTCCCCTCTTCAGGCGGTTTTCAATATTAATGATCGGCTTGTATTTCGATTCTTCCAACCATTTCTTCCACGCTGTCTCGGCGTCGGCAGAAAGCTTTCCCGACTCCAGCGGCATTCCGTTTGCGACGGCAAATTCCTGTGCTCCTTTGCCCGAAAGCAGCACATGGGGCGTTTTTTCCATCACCATCCGCGCGACCGAAACCGGATGCTTTATCCGCTCAAGAAAAGACACGCCACCGATATCGCCGTTGCCATTCATTATGCACGCTTCAAGCGTAACAATGCCGTCGCGATCGGGAAATGCGTCGAGCCCGACACAGCAGCTTTCCTCCGCTTCCGCCGCACGACCGGCCGCCTCGACGGCATCGAGCGCACTACCCTTTCTTGAAAGCACCGGCCAAGCACCCGCGTTCGCACGCACACCGCTGTCCCAAGTCGAAACAACCACAGGCATTTTCACCCGCTGTTTCGACACGATCGGTACACTTTGCCCGCGCGCCGTTTCGACCAGCAAAAATGGAATTGAAAGAAGCGGAAGCCGTAGAAAATCTCGTCGGTCAAGCATTTGAAGATGTTAGCCGAAAACCAACATGCCCGCTACCGCGTGTATTACTGGTTTAAGGCTGCAAGGACTTTGAGCCCGCGGGGCGAGAGGCGATAGCCGGGCCTTAAAGATTCAGTCAGGCCGAGGGCTTTTAGCTTTCGGACCCAGGGTTTGAACGTCGGGATAGTGAGGCCGATCTGTTTGGCGAGAATGTCGGCGTGTGTGTTTGGCTGGTCATGGATCATCTGCAAATACAATTTCGTCCACGGGCCGCGTTGGCTTGCCGTATCAAGCTTCTTTAGTTTCTCAATGATTTCATCGAGCTCGGCCTTCGACATTTTGTCATTCGAACGGAGAGCCTTTCGCGGATCCTCGCCGATCCAGCGAACACAGATGCGATAGATGTCCGTAGCGTCGTCCGGCGCCGGCATCGAATCTATCAGTTCTTGCTTCGAAGCAAATCCAGCGGCAAGAGCATCCTTTTCAGTTACCTTCGATTCTGCAACAGTTTCAACGGTATCAATGCCGAGCACGCCTCGCTGCGTCATCTGCGTTCCGCCGGCCTTTACACCAACCTTCTTCCACCGCCGAAAGATCAACGAGATCTCACCCGCTTTGATCCGTTCAAGTATGACACTCTTGATCAGCATTAAAGTCGAAACCGTCCTAGAACCAGCCCGTCTTTTTCTTCGACGAACCGCCGAAGATGCTGCCTAGTACGCCGCGGACGATCGTGTTGCCGATCTGTCTGCCGATCGAAGAACTCGCCGAGCGTGCAACGCTTTTCGTTATCGATTCAACCAGCGTGTCCGGTGCACGAGCCGCCGCTTTCTCGGCTTTTTCTGCTTCTTTCTGTACCTTAACTTCGGCGACGGCCGCTTCTGCTTCGGCATCCATTGCCGCTTTCTCTTCGGCACGTTTTGCCAGAATTTCAAACGCCGATTCGCGATCTATCTCTTGCTCGTAAATACCAGCGACCAGAGATCCTGCGATCAATGCCTGCCGCTGTTCTGCTGTGATCGGCCCGATCTGGCTGACCGGCGGAACGACGAAAAGACGATCGACGATCGAAGGAACGCCCTTTTCATCGAGCAGCGAAACCAGCACTTCACCGACGCCGAGTTCGGTGATCGTTTTCACCGTATCGAGCGCCGGATTCTCTCTGAAGCTCTTTGCCGCGACCTTTACGGCTTCCTGTTCCTTCGGCGTGTAAGCTCGGAGTGCGTGTTGGATACGATTCCCGAGCTGGGCAAGCACCTTGTCCGGAATATCAGCAGGGCTTTGCGTTACGAAATAAACACCAACGCCCTTCGAGCGGATCAACCGCACGACCTGTTCGATCTTGTCGACCAAAGCCTTTGGTGCATCATCGAAAAGGAGATGTGCTTCGTCGAAGAAAAACACCATCTTCGGCTTTTCAAGATCGCCCGCCTCGGGCAACATCTCGAAGAGCTCCGAAAGTAGCCAGAGCAAGAACGTTGAATATATCTTCGGCGAATTGATAAGGTCGTCGGCCGCAAGCAGATTCAGCACGCCTTTGCCGCCGAGCGTCTGCATAAAGTCTTCAAGCCGAACTGCAGGTTCGCCGAAGAACGTTTCGCCTTGCTGCTGTTCAAGCTGAAGTAGCCCACGCTGAATGGCACCAACTGAAGCCTTCGAAACGTTGCCATATTTGGTCGTGAACTCGTCCGCATTATCGGCAACGAACATCAGCATCTGCTGCAGATCTTTGAGGTCCAGCAGTAGCCAGCCGTTCTCATCGGCGATCTTGAACGTCAGCGTAAGCACGCCTTCCTGCGTTTCGTTTAGCTGCAAAATTCGCGACAGCATCAGCGGCCCCATTTCAGAAATGGTCGCCCTTAGCGGATGGCCTTGCTTGCCGAAAACGTCCCACAACGTGACCGGGCTTCCGGCAAAAACCGTGTCCGTAAACCCGAGCATCGTGAGCCGTTCGCCGATCTTTCCCGTCATCGAACCCGGCTGGCTGATACCCGTTAGGTCGCCCTTGATGTCTGCCATAAAGACCGGCACGCCGCGTTCGCTAAACCCTTCGGCAAGCTTTTGCAGCGTCACCGTTTTTCCGGTTCCGGTCGCTCCGGTGATCACACCGTGGCGGTTTGACATGTGGGGAAGCAGCAGAGATTCTACCGCGTCGCGTTTTGCTACAAGTATTGGTTCGGTCATAAATCTTATCAATCGGTTTCAGCTAGCTTAACACTTTTCGTATTTCCAATTTCGAGACTTCCCTTCGCTCAACCATTCGATCGTCGTCGCAAGCCTTTTTTCTCGCGTCGGCTCGGTCTTTGCGTCGTTGATCCATTCTACATATTCTTTCTTTTTGCTATAGCTAAAATCCTCAAAGGTTGTGCGGGCTTTCTTGTTCTTGACCAGGGCCATTGCGAGTATTTCAGGAATGACGAGTACTTTCTTTTCCGCAGGCTTTTTTTGCGGAACCTTGATGCCTTTTTCATTTAATTCGACCGCTTTGTGAATAAGCTCGATTACGCCTTTGTCCTTCGGAAGATCTTTTATCGAGGTTATTTTTCCAAAGCTGCTGAGCGTGTTTCGGTCTGAATTGATCGCGTCGTGCTCTATCAACTGCTGCTTCCAAAACCCAAATGCGCAATGTTGCTTGAAAGCCGCCATGTGGCACAGCGGCCCTTTGAAATCAAAATGCGGCATGCTCCATTTCAACGTCTCCTCGACGTCCGGACACGCTTTATGCACAAGCTTTCTAATGTGCGTCAGGATCGGCTTGGCAAATTCGGGTGACTCTTCGATGTAGGCGTCAATTCTCGGATCGAAGTTAGGCATTATGGAGGAACCTCGGCGAATGGGGTTTGTATATTGTATTCGAAACGCGGCGATTATAAACGAAGTCGCCGTCCAAATGCCAATTTGAGGCTGCCCGCGATCAGGGAGTGAACCCGCAAGTTCATCTCAAGCGCCGATTCCTGATACACTTTAACCATTCAAACCAAAGGAGTAAGGGGTAAATGACAAAGTTCAGAACACGCGGCTTCCTTCTAATTATTGTAATCATTACATTTGCAGCCATTTCATTCGGACAGAATAAGTTCGAAGGCTATTCGTTCGTTCTCGAAGCGGACGAGAGCGGAGCTTGTCCGGTAAAGTTCTTGCCGGGAGCGGGCGGCGGCAATTCGATCTCGGTCTTCATCGCCGGAACGCGTCAGCGAACGCCGGCGCCAAACCTTTCTTCCTGCGATGGAGCCGGCGTAACCAACAACAAGGTTCAGACGAACGGCGTCGGGAAATGGTGTTTCCAAGGCCCCGAACCGTTCTATGAGATCACGCTCTCGACCGGTGCCGAATACATCTGGTATCCGAATGGCAAAGAATCCGGTTTCTATAACGTGAAGGATTTCCGGCCCGTTACGCGCACGACCGGCCCATCTCCGCAATACGTTTTTGACGACCCGGTCGATCACACGCAGACGATCCGAAAAGCTCTCTATTATGTCGCATCGCGACAGGGCGGCACGCTTCGATTTCCCGAAGGCGATTACGTTGTAGGCACGACCGACGGCAATCGACGTGATCCTTCCTTCAAAGGACTGACGCTTGCTTCCGGAACGGTAATCGAAGGCGCGAGTGCCAATTTCTCGACGCCATCTTCGAATCTTCCGAATAACCGCAGCTCGTCGCGAATGCGTCTGCGAAACGATAACCAGAGCATTTTCCGCATTGGCGGCTGCACTTCGAATATCACGATTAGAAATCTCGAGCTCGTCGGCAACGAGCCGCTTCAAAATGAAGGCAAGCGAAGCGTTACGAACACCTACGGTATCGAGGGCGTCGGCGCGTGGACTATCGATCCGCGCACAAAAGCGTCGAACGCGAACAGCAGCCTTGTTTTCAAATTCGCCGACCTAACCATCCAGGGCTTTGACCGCGGCATTTACGTTCACAACGCCGGCCCCGAGAATTGCGATTCGACCCGGCAAGCGTGCGGCCAATGGCAGTTCGATTACGTGAACGTCGATCACATTTTGTTCTCGAACAACAAGACCGCGATCTGGATGGACACGTTCAACACCGATTGGAAGATCTCGAATTGTGTGATCGCCTACGTCGCCACCAACGCGCCGGGCGACGGCATCCGCATCCAAAGAGCGGCGGCCGTGCAGATCGAACAGGTCTTCGGCGGCGGCGGAAATTATCAGGATCAGATCGGCGGCACGTTCCTTTATATTGACGCGGTCGGCGCCCTGACCGTGATCTCGTCGGCGGCCGAACGTAGCAAACGTAGCATCTACACAAATCCCGCCGGCGCGGCTTCGACAACGATGATCAATGTCATCGGCAGCGTCTTTGGCGACAGCGTTGAGCTCAACGGTCGCATCAATTACGTCTCCAGCGGCAGCATGTATCTGGCCGATACGATCAAGGCCGACAAGACGACGAACATCGTTTCAAACGGCGATCGGTTCTGTAACGAT
>JBBSKW010000154.1:0-7722 GCA_038256005.1 Pyrinomonadales bacterium | reverse complement strand
CTTGATTATTACTACGACCACAGCCCTCGCGACATTCAGGGGGAAGTCTTTCGAAGGCAGATAAAAACGGCCAAACAACTCGGGCTTCCGGTCATAATCCATAGCCGTGATGCTGACGATGAAACGGTCGAGATACTGAGTGAGGAGTTTACGTCGCGAGGGGCGATTTCGGACGAGGGCGTCCGCGTTCCGACTGGAATAATGCATTGTTTTGGCGGCACTCCGCAAATGGCAATAGACCTGATGAATATTGGCTTTTTGATTTCGTTCGCCGGAAACGTAACGTTCAACAAGGCAGATAATCTGCGCGATTCGGCGCGTGTTGTTCCGCTTGATAAGGTGCTTGTCGAAACCGATTGCCCGTTCCTTACACCGATCCCGTTTCGAGGAAAGCGGAATGAACCGGCGATGGTAGTTCACACTGCGAGCTT
The DNA here is from genome assembly GCA_038256005.1 of Pyrinomonadales bacterium. Lineage (GTDB taxonomy): Bacteria > Acidobacteriota > Blastocatellia > Pyrinomonadales > Pyrinomonadaceae > OLB17. The sequence goes on along the minus strand of JBBSKW010000154.1, from coordinate 7,291 downwards.
TTTGGCACAGCTATACGGCGTCAGTGCCGATGCCCTCGCCGCGGAGACTACAAGAAATTTCGTCAATTTCTTTGGGCTCGAAGACCAGATCGCTATTTGATCAGAGAGGCCGCAGTTATCACAGTCGTCAACGCTAAAACGATCGTAAACCCGAGAAGAGCGACCTTGCCAAGCCCCCAGACCCGAGAGTTACAGAACGGACAAAAAACGTCCAACGGTTTTACGCGGATCTCGCATCTGCGGCATACATTCGAACGTCGACGCGAACGTATCCTCGGCGGCCTCATTATGTGCTGTTCGTGTGATATCATTTCGTTAAATTATGGCTAAAGAGAATTCATTTGACATCGTATCTAAGACAGATTACGCAGAGGTTACTAACGCCTTAAATCAAACTGAGAAAGAGGTTTCTCAGCGCTTCGATTTTAAGGGCAGCAAGGCCGCGGTTGAGCTTCAGGACAAGGACCTATTAATGACCGCTGAAGACGACACGCGGCTACGAAACATGAACGACATCCTGCAGAGCAAGCTGCTCAAACGCGGCATTTCGCTCAAAGCCCTCGACTATCAAAAGATGGAACCGGCGGCCGGCGGAACCGTTCGCCAAGTGGTCAAGATCCAGCAGGGAATCCCGATCGAGAAAGCCAAAGAGGTCGTTAAGTTCATCAAAGACGCGAAGCTGAAAGTTCAGGCATCGATCCAGGGCGAGACCGTCCGCGTTTCTGGTAAAGATCGCGATACGCTCCAGGACACAATAGCCAAGCTAAAAACCAACGACTTCGGGATCGATATGCAGTTTGATAACTTTCGGAGCAACTAAACCTCAAGAAGCTTTGCTCCGCCTATGTCGCGGATTTGCTATGCAAAAATTTGCAGCCGCAACAAAAGAATTATTGCCCGATGCGACCGCACGGCGGATCTTTGGGCTGATCAAGAAAGAGCTTTCGCTTGTTGAGGATGAATTCGAGCGGCAGGCGGCGTCGAATATTCAGGTGATCGGGTTTTTGGGTGATTATCTGCGGGCGTCGGGCGGAAAACGCGTTCGGCCTGCTTTGTTAGTTCTGGCAGCGTATGCGGTCGGCGGACGCGGCTCGGATGATAATGTGATCAGGCTTGCGACTGTTATGGAGATGCTCCACACGGCAACGCTCGTTCACGACGATATTATCGACAACGCGGATCTTCGCCGTAATCGGCCTTCCGTTAACGCTCGATTCGGCAATCACGCGGCCGTATTGATGGGCGATTGGCTGTATATGACGGCATTCGAATCGTCGCTAAAAGAGCGCTCTTTACCGATCCTCGACATTCTTACCAAGCTGACTCGCAAAATGACGGAAGGCGAGATCATTCAACTTACGACCGTAGGGAATTCAGAGATCACACGCGACGGATACTTCGATATTCTTCGCCGCAAGACGGCATACCTATTTGCCGGTTGCTGTGAGATCGGAGCGATCGTTGGAAGCGGTGATCCAAAGAACGGCGTGGCACTTCGAGAATATGGAATGAATTTGGGCGTTGCCTTTCAGCTCGCTGATGATCTTCTTGATTTTACAGCCGACGCGGAAACGATCGGAAAGGCTTCTGGCGCGGATCTTCTGGAAGGAAAACTTACGCTTCCGTTGATAATTCTTTGTGAACGCGAACCGCAGGTGCGGCGGCTCCTTGAAGAGGTCATGGACGCCGGAAGTTACAAACCGGGCCAACGCGAGCAATTGTTCGACCAGGTAATCGAATCAGGGTCGCTTGAAGAAACTCGCCGGCTCGCAAATTCCTTTGCCGAGTCTGCTCGAAAAAGTCTTGAAGTTTTGCCCAAAAGCGAGTATCTTCAAGCTTTGGATGAGATTCCGGGTTACGTCATCCATCGTGGTAAATAGTCCACTTCAATTAACAATACATTTCCTCTTAGCCGTTTCGAAACAACATGTTAGACGCAAAGTATATTTCGACACTTGAGAAAGGTCTTCAGGAAACGCGGAAGATCCAGAGTAGCCGAATGTCGCGTCTGCGCGAGGTCGAATTTGAGGCCGAGCATCTGCGTGAAGAAATAAAGGCGTTGGAAAAAGCCGCGGAGCAGACCGAATCTCTGATCGATGGCTTGCTTGTCGCGATGCGTGGAAGCGGGAGAGTTCTCAGTTCACTGCATGAATCCCCGAGAGAGGAGGTTGAAGCATATGTGCCCACGGTACGGGCCACACCGAAACAGCCGCGTCGTTTTGGAGCAAATAAGTTGTCAGAACGATCCGCTGGTGGAAACATTGCTTACCTCGATACGGGCCGTTCTGTTCCATCGCGGACTTCGAACACAGAGCCGATCAGCCATCGTTTTTCTGACCGAACTATCACTCAGGCATGTACGCTCTTGCTTCGCGAAGCAGGAAGCCCGCTTCATGTAAACGAGCTTTACAATCTGCTAGTCGCAGGCGGTATGGAGTTCAAAGGAAATAATCCGACGATCTCTATCGCAGTCTCACTCAATCGGAACCGCCGTTTTATGAAGGTCGATCCCGGAACTTTCGATCTAGCGATCCGCGAAGTTTCGCGAAAGGCGTCTTAGCCTACAAGTATCAATTCAGTCCTTGATCGAATCGACAGAAAACCTAATTGCATGTATAATTTAGGGTTTGGTTTCGTTCTAATTTTAATACGCCGTTCCGAACGAGTTTGCCGCAAATCGCAACTACTCATGACGAAAATGAAGATAACGAGCTTTTTTCTTACACTGGCATTTTTTACTTTTGCCATAACCGCTGACGCTCAAGCTGTAAAGAACTATCGAATGCGGGCAAACATTAACCCGACCTGCGCAACGACTGGCAACTTGAAGTTTTCGGATATTTACGCAGACGGAAATATCGCGGTGATGGGTAGTTACAATTGCCGTGGCGTTTTTATCTTCAACATATCGAACCCTGACGCTCCGGTGCTGAGTTCGTGGTACAACCCCGGTGCTAATCTGCAGTTTCTTGAGGCGATCGTGATTGGAAACCGCGGTTATTTTGGAACCGGCAACACGGGGGGCGTACATATTGTCGACCTAACCAACCCTTCAAGCCCACAGCTACTTGGCATCGTCAATTCGACGAACGGTGGTGGTCATAATACGATCCATGAAATGATGGTCTTCGATCAGGGCGGTTCACGGTACTTATTGGAAAACTCGAATTCCACAGGAACCCGTCAGCTAAGGATCATTGATGTAACAAACCCTGCCGCTGCAGTCTTGAAATGGAACTTCCTTTCTAGTGATGGTGGCTGGGTGCACGCGATGCACATTCGTGGGAACAGGCTTTTTCTTTCAGGCTTTTCGGCTAGCACGCGGGTAGATATTTTTGATATGTCTAATCTTGCGACTCAGACGCCAGCGTTGTTGGGATCCGTAGCTGTTGGTCTCGGGTCGAATCACAGTGCTTGGACTAGTGAGGACGGAAATTACTTGTACAGTGCACGTGAGGTCGGTGACAGCGCGGCAGCAAACCCGGGGGATATTAGAGTATACGACGTTTCTGTGCCGTCATCGCCGTTTCTAGTAAAACGTGTATCGATGAGCGATCTCGGCATCACGGCAGTGACCCCCCACAATCCCGTCGTAATGGGCAATAAACTTTATGTAGCCTGGTACCAGGCCGGAACCCAGGTTTTCGATATATCCTTGCCTGAAGATCCAAAGAGAATCGGCCAATACGACACCTGGCCTGCACAGTTTACCGAAGACGACCTTAAAGCGGTTCGCGAGGCGAACGATAAATTCGATCCAAAGGACATTGTCTGCGGTGTCAACACTCTGGATGGTCAACAGATCACCGGTTATAACGGAAACTGGGCAGTCTTCCCATTCCTAGGCGAAGATCGCGTATTGTTAGGTGACCTCGCGACCGGGCTATATATTATTGACGTTACGAAAAGCAATTTAGTTTCGGACTTCGATGGCGATAAGAAGACAGATCTATCAGTCTGGTCGCCAGCGACCGGTTTGTGGAGCATTGAGAGAAGTTCGAACGGTGCAAATACTTCAGTTGCTTGGGGCGATCCAGACGATGTTCCTGTCGCTGCCGATTATGATGGCGACGGCAAGAGCGATCAGGCTATCTTCCGCCCCAGCACCGGAACGTGGTGGTTCATCATGAGCTCGAATAATTCGAGACCGGCCGTACAGTTTGGTGCGAACGGTGATGTTCCGGTCAGCGGTGATTTCGATGGCGACGGCAAGGCTGATCTTGCTCTATTTCGTCCGTCAACCGGTGTTTGGTTTGTGTCGAAAAGCGGTGGCGGGACAACTATCTTAAATTGGGGGCTTGGCGGTGATAAACCTCTTTCGATCGACTTTGATGGCGACGGCAAAAACGATATTGGCGTTTGGCGGCCGTCGGATGGTGCCTGGTACGTTGTCCAGAGCTCTGACGGAGCCTTCAGGATCAACCCGTTTGGAACTGCCGGAGATCGTCCGGTCAGCACGGACTTTAACGGTGATGGTCGTTCCGAATTGACGATCTACCGACCATCGACCGGGATCTGGTTCGTCTACGACCCGATCACGTTCAACTTTTACGGCTTTGAGTTTGGCATCGCGGAAGACATCCCGATTCCATCCGATTTTGATGGGGACGGTAAGTCTGATATCGCGGTATATCGGCCAAGTGCAGGGGAGTGGTACCGGATCAACAGTTCGGATGGGGCTGTGGTGGTTCGAACGTTTGGCGGCGCCGGAGACGTTCCGTCACCTGCTGCATTCCAAGCAAAGTAATCTTTTAAATAACAGAATAGCCCGAAGTCATTCGTTTCGTTTGACTTTGGGCTTTTTGTTTCTATGATGGCTTTATGAAATTGAGCCTGACCATCATTGAAGGTACGCTTGCCGGACAGGCTTTCGAGCTTGATACGGGCTTCATCTGGATCGGGCGCGGTGAGAATTGCAGTGTACGATTTGACCCAGCCTTAGAACGGATAGCTTCGAAGCAGCACGCCTTTATCGAGGCAAAGCCCGACGGTTATTATCTTACGGACAATCAAAGTACGAATGGAACCATCGTAAACGGACATCGTGTCCAGACGATCCAACTCAACGATGGCGATACGATCCAGTTCGGCCGCAATGGCGTTAGAGCACAGGTTTCGATCGTCCGTGTCGACGATCTTTCCCAACCGCTAGGAGCAGAAAGCTTTCGAAACGAACAGATCCAAAACTTCCAACAGGCCGCTGATAGTGTACCGACCGGTTTTAATAATTCATTCGCGAACATTGGTCTCGGCCACATCGAAACCGCTCCGCCCGAACCGCCAAGGAGCACCTGGCCAATAGTCGTAGTTTCTCTTTTATTTCTGGCGTTGATCCCATTAGCGATCTTCGTAATGGCGATCATTGGCCTTAGCGTCGGAACCGTTCCGGCGATCTTAGCAACGGTGATCGCCTTCACGCCTGCATTAATCTATGCGTTCCCGCTCATCTGGCTTGATCGCTTCGATCCTGAACCGCCGTGGCTGATCGCCCTCGCATTTTCCTGGGGAGCGGTCGTCGCTGTTTTGGTTTCAATAATATTGAATACGCTGTTTGGCGCGGTCGTCTATGTAGGTACAGGCGTCCCCGAAGTCGCCGAGATAGCGTCTGCCGTGATCTCGGCTCCAATCGTCGAAGAGGCATCAAAAGGCATCGGGTTGCTTATCTTGATTCTCGCGTTTCGGCGTTATTTCGATGATATTTTGGACGGGATCGTCTTCGGTGGTCTGATCGCGTTAGGGTTCGCGACCGTCGAAAACGTCTTGTATTATGGCCGCGGTATCGACGATGCCATCAGTCAATACGGATTAACCTCTTCGGCCGCACTCAGCTTCTTATTCCTATTCACTCTACGCGGAATATTGTCCCCTTGGGCACATGTCACTTTCACGGCAATGATTGGCATCGGCTTCGGCATATCGCGCGAATCGCACAATATGTTCGTCAAGCTCGCGATGCCGGTTCTTGGTTACATCGTCGCCGTCATCCTTCACGGAATTTGGAACGGAATGGGGATCGTTATCACATTGGCGATCATTGGCTTCGGCATGGCTCCCGCGTGTGAAAGCATAGGTCTTGGTGGGCAATTGATCAGCCTTTGCGGATTCTTTACGTTGTATTTGATCTTCGAGATCCCGCTTTTTTTGATCTTTGTCGTTTTCGCGTTCTGGGTAATGCGTCGTCAGCGAAGAATTTTGGACGATATGCTTGCGATCGACATCGCACGCGGACTGCTCACCAAGGAAGATCTGGCACGCACGTGCACTTTTTTCCGCTCAATGTTCTGGATCTGGGGCGGTTTAACGAGCGGAAAGGCGATGGCTCGTTACCGATATACTCGGGCCGTTTCAAAACTAGGCCTCAGCTACTGGCACATTCAGCGTGCGACCAAGGCACAAGGTCAAACCGCCAGTTTTCAACAAAATCCACTGCTTCGCGACGAGGTTTTGCGTTGGCGGGCAAAGATTTGACTCTCGGCGAAAAGCAATTCCGGTCGGGGTAAACGATATTCCGGGCGGAATGAAGAGGATTGCTAGGTGTTTTAAAGGCAAAGAAGAAGGCGGAAGGTCTTAGAAAAGGTGCGTTTTCGGCACTTCATCCTCTATCCTTCCGCCTTCGTCTTTTTTCAAAATGGTAGGCCGAGCAGGGATCGAACCTGCGACCCACGGATTAAGAGTCCGTTGCTCTACCGACTGAGCTATCGACCCATTTGACTTGCCGATTATAACAACCGAAAAACAACAGTGTAAAGCTGGCGTGGATTTAACTACTTTTAGTTTCAACAAAATCGGAATATTTCGTATTATAACCAAATGCCGTAACGGTACTTTTGATTATTCAAGACGCGTTGGCCGATCTCTGCCTTTCACAATGAAAGAATGTCCCAAATGTGAAGTTTGCTATCCGGACGAGATCCCGGTTTGTCCAAAAGACAATACGGAAACGCGTTTCTCTCTACCCGGCCCGCAGCTTCTCGCCGGTCGATACTTGCTCGTTAGCCGATTGGGAAAAGGCGCGATGGGCCAAGTCTATCTGGCAAACGATAACAAATTTTCTTCACGTAAGGTCGCCGTAAAAACGGTCCGGCAAGACATTCTCTCGAGCGATAATCTTCAGGAAGGCGAAGCGATCGCTCGCTTCGAACGCGAAGCTCAAGCCGCTGCGTCGATCCAACATCCGAACACCGTGAGCGTTACGGACTTTGGTGAATCAGGGGACGGCGTTTTCTTCCTGGTTATGGAATACGTTGAAGGCGAGACGCTGCATCGTCTGCTTCGGCGTGAAGGAACACTT
>JBBSKW010000153.1:0-7773 GCA_038256005.1 Pyrinomonadales bacterium | reverse complement strand
GTGTTTATCCAAAACGAGTGCTAATCAAGCATTGAGTTCCCCTGATTTTTCGGGTCGTAACGGACGCCGATCTTAGCACCCGGCGCGTATTTCAAACGATCACGTTGTTGTTCTTCTGAAAGCAGTTCGGATGATTCGAAATCCACACCGTTAAGCGTATAGGTGTAGAAAACGATCTCGCGACCGTCGGGGCGAATTTCGTTGTCGAGAACTCGGCCATCAGTGATGCGTCCGTTCTCCATTAAAAACTCTCGGCGCTCCGCCTCCGGATCGCCTTTCTGCTTTCGTTTTAATAAAGCCAATAATCCCATGTTCAATCGAGTTCGAGCGGCTGTTTTCCGTACCTCGCCCGCAAGCTATTCGCCGCTGCTAAAACAGTTGGACGCTTGATTATGCGAGCCTCTAGCGGCCGCTTTCCAGGAATATCCAGCATTATCAAACCAAGCAGGATCGTTAACACACCCTGACCCGGCACACCGGGCAACGAGAGGACGAGACCCAGCAAAACAAGAAACGCCCCCAAAGCATTCTTCGCGATCACCGCTCCCCAACGCACGATCCATGGACTGCCGGGAAGAAAATCTTGCACATAGTGCGAACTAAAATAGTTCGCCGGTATCTTGACCAATACGATTGCGATCGCCACAAAACTGATCGCCAACGAAAGGAGAAAAAAACCCAGACCCAGGCCGATCGTGCCCCATGTCAATCCTGCCCAAAAACCTTGAAGCCAATTGATCATTCACCTGCCGCTACTTCTTCCATTCTACGAAATTCCTTCCAGATAAAATACATCCGGTGAATAAACGTCCACATTGAACCGACCGCCAGAACCCAAAGCACCTGCGGCATGCGGTTTACCCACCATGCATCTGAATTCCAGTCCCACGTCGAAAGCGCTCCAATAATTAACAGGACAACCCTTTCCGGACGCTGCAAAAATCCAACATTTGCCTTAACGCCGAGCCCCTCGGAGCGTGCCGTCGTATAACTGACCATCACCGAAGCCATCATCGCAACGCCCGCGAGAATAACGTTCAGAAGCGAACGCTGCGGCGTATTGCTAGCGTAGAAAGCGATCACGCCAAGGAAAACTACCATGTCAGACAGCCTGTCTAGCGAGGAATCGAGAAATCCGCCAAACTTTGTGACGTTCCCTGTCAATCTCGCGACGTTGCCATCTAGCATGTCAAAAAGATTGGCGGCGATCAGCACCAAGCCGGCCCAGAAGAACTCACCCATTCCAAAGAGCACACCGCACAAAACGTTTATCGTAACGCCGATCGTCGTCAGCACGTTCGGAGGTACGCCCGCCGATGCAAGTACACGTACCATCGCATTGATGACACTCATCGCACCACGTCCGATCGCCGCTCCAACGTTCAAAGGCTTCATTTTTGAATTTTCCGCAGCGCTGAATTTACTGCGGACTCTAAAACAGTTGCTATATTTTTAGAGATATTAGGGAAAATTGCAAAATCAAACTGAGTGCAAATAAACTAAAGACGCGAAATACGTTTATCGCAACGTACCACGCGTCATTTTTACAGTTCAACAGGCTCTAGTTACAACAAGATCACAGAAAACGCTACTTACCACACCGCTCTAGACATCATCGTGAACAGTTGTTAGTCGGCTTATTTCGAACGATCGCCAGCCGGTCGGTGTCTTCACCTTTACCTCATCGCCTTCTTCTTTTCCGATCAACGCCTGTCCTATCGGCGAAACTGTAGAGATATGACCGTTCTCCGGATCGCTCTCTTCTGAGGTGACCAGCTTATATGTAACCTTTTCTTCTTTTTCAATATCGAACAAAACGACCCGCGAACCGTAAGCAACGCGGTCAGTCGGGAGCATCGAAATGTCGATCGATTCTACTTCTTCGATTCGCATTCGGACCTGAGCTAATCTTGCCTGAACGATCGTCTGCCGCTCCATGGCGGCCTTGTATTCGGCATTCTCTCGCAGGTCGCCCCATTCGCGTGCCCGTTGAATTTCTTTCGGCAAGGCAAAATGGAGCTCATCCTCGAGAGCGTCCAACTCAGCCTTTAATTTCTTTTTCACTTCTTCCATATTTTTCAATTCACACCTTTTTTCCTGTCGGCGCGCCGAACGAGATACCGATGTCTCTGGCACTTCGAACTAGTTGGCCGTCGATAGGAACCGTTTTGATGTTTAAACAAGCCTCCGATAAGGGTACGTTTACTATGGTTCCGGCTTGTAAGGCAACCATTTTGCCTGATTCACCGGTCATTAGCGCCCTAACCGCACATGCTCCAAAATTGGTTCCAAGCATTCGGTCGAATGCGTTGGGGCTACCTCCGCGTTGAAGATGGCCAAGCACAACACAGCGGGATTCCTTCTCGGTAATCCGACCGATCTCGCGTGTTACGTGATCGCCGATCCCGCCAAGCCTAAGCGATCCGCTGTCCGAATACATCTCGCCTTTCCCCACTTCAGTCGCACCTTCGGCGACTACGATGTTAGTAAATCTTGATCCAGCTCGATCGCGGGCCCTTACTTTTTCTACGACCGTTTCAAAAGAAAAGGGGATCTCCGGGATCAAAATGATATCGGCACTTCCTGCAAGGCCCGCATGCAGAGCGATCCAACCTGTGTGCCGGCCCATTACCTCTAGAACCATAACACGGTCATGCGAAGCTGCCGTCGTATGAAGCCGGTCAAGAGCCTCGGTCGCGACGTCGATCGCCGTCATAAATCCGAACGTAAGCTCGGTGGCGGCAAGATCATTATCTATCGTCTTGGGAACGCCGATGATCGGGAAACCTCGTTTGTGAAACTGCTCCGCGATCGCTAAAGTGCCCTCGCCGCCGAGAACGATCAAAGCCTCAATTCCAAGAATGTCGAGGTTGGCCAATGCTTCCGAGATTGGCATATCCGGAAAGACCGGCTTTCCGTCAACGATCTGAGCAAAACTTCCGCGATTGCGTGTACCGAGGATCGTTCCGCCGCGGGGCAAGATGCCGCTAACGGTCTTCGGTGTCAGCACCATTGTGTGCGTTTCGCCAAGAATACCTTCAAAGCTGTCTTCGATCCCAATTACCTTGATGCCAAATTCGCCTACCGCCGTTCGCACGACCGCTCGGATGACTGCATTAAGGCCGGGTGCGTCGCCGCCGCCGGTCAAGATACCGATCTGTTTATACATAGGAAAGCCCGAAACGATATTTTACCGCATCGGGCTGATAAAACCGAATTTTGGGTTCAGAGCGTGTTCGCAAAGCAGGCTATCGGCACGGAACCAGGGCTAATTCTTTGCGAGATTCTTCTGTGCTAACTCCATTGCCCGCGGCATTGCTTCGATCGCCTTTAGCACTTGAGGATCGACCTCGATCAGTACCTGAGAAGATGCCTCATTCGAATATGCCGCCGAAGCGAGTTCTTGCCGCAGCCGCATGCGGATATATTCGGCGTTCGAATTTATCTTCTCAGGCGTAACATTATTTCCTTTATCAGCTAGCGTCATCGTTCTAAAGCTTTCAAAGAGCCGATCGCTGATAGGAAATGCATTGGGCGGCAGGGTTAACTGATGGTTCTGCCGTTCGATCTTCAGTCCTTCAAGGCCAGCGATCTTACCGGCAGCCAATTTGCGGACGTAGAAGAACACCGCATCATTGATTCGCTGCCGCGTTCCATTAAAGGCAAGTGCCGCGATCTTAATGTCCGGTTCGATGCCTCGGCCGCCGTAAAGCGTCCTTCCGTCAGGTGTCGTTATTGGAACGCCCGCTGGTTTCGGCTTTGGAGCCTCTTCAGTCGCATTCGCATCATCACCGTTCTGGTTCGCGTAATATTCGTAGATCGATCCGCTCGAATAATCACGCTGCAGCGAGCGGCCAAGCGGAGTGTAATAACGAGCTGTCGTAAGTGTAAGTCCTGTCTGAAACGGCAATCCGAAGACCCGTTGAACAAGACCCTTTCCAAAACTCTCCGTTCCGATCACCAATCCGCGGCCGTAATCCTGAACTGCTCCGGCGACGATCTCTGATGCCGAAGCTGAGCCGCCGTTGATCAAAACAACGAGGGGCAACTCGCTTTTCTGCCCACCGCTCGTCTGAAGATTTGCGGTTCTTGAATAACGCGAACGGCCCTTTACCGACACAACGGTTTGGCCGCTCGGCACAAATCTACCCACTACATCCACCGCCTGCGGCAACAATCCGCCGGGATTGTTGCGAACATCCAGGATGACACTTTTGAGACCCTGCTTCTGCAATTCGTCGAGCGCAATGTCCAACTCGTCGGCCGTCGTTTCCTGAAAACCTCCGGTCAAACCGATGTAGCCGACGCCATTCGGTAGCATGAAGTAGTTTCGAATTGACGGAAGCGGAACGCCGCCCCGGACAATATCAAAATCGACCGGCTCCGACGAATTTACACGCTCAATCTTTACCTTAACCGTCGTTCCACGCGTCCCGCGAACATTTCGCGATACTTCGGCACTCGTCCATTCTCTTGCGTCCTTGCCGTCCACCTGCAAAAAGCGGTCACCGTAACGAAGGCCCGCTTTATCAGCAGGCGTTCCAGGCAAGATCGATTGCACGTAAACGCCATCGCGATGTTGAAGGATCGAAACACCAATCCCGTAAAACTGTGATGCCTGCTCTTCGCCTAGTTTTCGAAACTCTTCGCGAGTAAAGAATTGCGAATGCGGGTCAAGCGACCAGAGCATGCTTTGTATAGACGCATCTGCGATCTTTTCGTGGTCGAGCGTGCCCGAGTAATTCTTGCCGATCACATCCAGTGCTTCGCTATAATCAGCCACGATCCGCTCGGACGATGTTGAATTATCAGCCTGAGTCGCGGGGAAACGACCGAAAATGCCGCCGACAGTAGCGCCGGTCGCGATTATGAGAACAGCTATTAGTACAAAACGATAATTCATTCAATCGACCTCGTGACTTCCCGAGTATAGCATAAATTAGTTGGCCAGATTCCCCCCGGCGTTGCTGCCAAAATCGGTCTTCTGCCCACTTGATTTACTTTTAATTAACAAAAACTTACCATTTACGTTTCGCTCAATGTCAGAAGAACTATCGATCATCATCCCGGCGTATGAAGAGTCTGAACGGCTCGGCGATACCGTTCTGAGAATACTCCAATTCATAACCGAGAACGGGCTTTCAGCGGAATTGATTGTCGTTGACGATGGCTCCGGCGACGACACGTCAAATGTCGCGAGAAGGGCGTGTGATGAATACGCCGACGTTCCAACAAAAGTTATTCGCTACGAAAATAACCGCGGCAAGGGATTCGCTGTTAGGACGGGGCTTAAAGAGGCTTTTTCACCGATCGCATTGTTCAGCGACGCAGATCTTTCCACACCGATCGAAGAGCTATTTAAACTCGTCGAGCCGATCCGCACCGGCCAATTTGATGTCACATTCGGCTCGCGTGCGCTAGATCGCTCACTTATTGGAACGCATCAGCCGTGGCGGCGTGAGCAGGGTGGAAAGGTTTTCAATTTCGTGGTCCGGATGATGACTGGAATGCCCTTTTGGGATACACAATGCGGCTTCAAAGCATTCAACATGACAAAGTTTCGACCGCTGCTCGATGTGATGCAGATCGACCGGTTTGGTTTCGACGTCGAATTCCTTTACGTCGCAAATCTTCATGGCTTGAAGCTTAAAGAGATCCCGGTTCGCTGGAACAACGATGACCGCAGCAAGGTAAATGTCGTTCGCGACAGCATCAGAATGTTCGATGAGGTCAGACAGATACGTCGAAACGCGAAAAGAGGAGTGTACGGTAATGTCAGCAAGACTTAATGTAAATATAGACCACGTCGCAACGATCCGCGAAGCCCGTAAAACTATCGAGCCGAGCATCATCACGGCCGCCGTTATCTGTGAACAGGCTGGTGCCAACGGCATCACGGTTCATCTGCGACAGGATCGTCGGCACGTTCAGGATCGTGACATCGAACTTCTGCGCGATGTCGTTACGACCTACTTAAACGTCGAAATGGCGGCGACCGATGAGATGATGAAGATCGCCGAGTTGACCAAACCGGACGCCGTTTCGCTCGTGCCCGAAAGCGCGAACGAGATAACGACCGAAGGCGGCTTAAATGTCGTCGGAAGTTTCGACGCGGTTAAAAAAGCAATTGAAACGCTAAAGTCAGCCGGAATTTTCGTCAGCATATTCATCGACCCCGACACCGAACAGATCGATGCAGCGAAGAAAGCCGGAGCTCAACAGATCGAAATATGCACCGGCGAATACGCCGAAATGACGCTATCCGCGCGTGCCGCCCACGGCGAAGGCGAACGTAAGGCTGCTGCAGAGATAGAACGCGTCCGCGCCGCCGCGGTCCACGCGAAATCGCTCGGAATGATCGTCGCTGCGGGCCACGGACTGACCTATCGCAACGTCGGCTCCCTCGCAGCGATACCTGAGATCACCGAATTTAACATCGGTCACAACATCATCAGCCGAGCCGTCTTTGTTGGCCTGAATCAAGCCGTAAAAGAGATGATCGACGCGATCGCGAAGCCGTAAGGTCGAAGACTATCGGCAAACGGCTGCTACTCAACGACGAACAAATTGGAACAAATCTACGGCTAACCCGAGATATGATTCTGATCGGCACCCGGACCTCGTACAAATTGAATTGATCCTCAGAGGTGAACCATGCGAAGTATTCCGAAGGTAATCGCTTTTGTCTTCGTACTGATACTGCCACTAATTTCTTTTGGTCAGATCGCGGCGCCACAGGCCGCGTTGAGGCGCGAACACACCGACAAGCTGATCAACGAGATCCTCGCCGAGGTGCCGAACCTTGCGCTCGCGGAAAATCGCGTTTACATCTACGCAAAGCTCGCTAAGATCGTCTGCCGAACCGATAGACAGAAGGCCAACGTCTTCTTACAGGTCGCCGGCGAAGAGCTCGGTCGCATAACCATCAATGCGAACAATAGGCCGAAAGGCTTGGCGTACGAAAGGCTCAACACGGTCGATCTTACGCTTCGCCGTACGATCTTAACGACCGTTTCGCAGTGCAGTGCTCAAACTGCGTTGCAGATGCTTTACGGTTCGCGCACCGAAGCCCTTCAAAAAGCGCTATCGAAACCAAATGAATCAATGAGTGCAACGGGCACGCTGGTATTGAGCCCTAGTCCGATCGTCGCAGCCGAGAATGAACTTGAGCAAAATCTGTTGCGGCTTGAGGCGGAGCAAGATCCGACGCGGATGATCGAATCCTTGCTCACTTCGATCAAAGGCCCCCTGACCGCGGCCACGCTTGGTTACCTGCGACGGATATTTGCACGCGATCAGGAACGCGCAAATTCGTTGGCGAACGAGGTCGTCGGTAGATTGCTCGGCGAAAATTTCGAATCGAACGGAAAACCGGTACCACAGTTCGTGAATTTGGCACACGCTATCTTGGCCGACCACACGCGACCGAACCAGGCGGAAATTGCGAGCGTGATATTTGACGATGCGCAGATGCGTTCGCTCCTTGCAAAGATGGTCTCGCACTACGCAGCCTCGAAGTCTAATGCACCGTACATAAGACAGCTTATAGCAATTGCGGATAAGCTCTCGCCGGTCGCGGCTTCCCAGTTGAGGGCGATAGACGAACAATCGCGGAACGATTCGCGGACGCGCTCGCAAGACCCGGGAGTGCGTCGGCTGGTCGGCAGCAAGGCTCCGCCGGAAGTGAAGATAGAAGAAGCGAAGAAATTGCAGCCCGCGTCGCGTCTTGAGGTCGCAAATGTTACAGCCCGCGACACTGTCAGTACCGGTTCG
>JBBSKW010000152.1:0-7781 GCA_038256005.1 Pyrinomonadales bacterium | reverse complement strand
TCAAGACCGACCTCGCAGCAAATTCTCTTGCCTTTCGACAGCTGGAACTGGCCGGCGGCGATCTGATCGAAAGCTTGGGGAAAACAGGTTGGTCGCGGGTTCGGATAGTGAATGGCAAAGGGGTTGAAAGTGCGATCGCGGACTTTCGAAAGTTGAACGGGGTGATTGCCGTCCAACCGAATTTCTACTATCGCTTGCTGGCGACGCCCAACGATCCGCAGTGGGGAGCAACCGGAACTTACGGACTGACACGTATTTCAGCACCTGCGGCTTGGGACATCTCAACTGGTAGTTCTAGTGTCGTTGTCGCAAATATCGATACCGGAATGCGGCTTACGCACGAAGATCTTGCGCCGAACATCTGGACCAATTCCGGTGAAATATCGAACAACGGAATAGATGACGATGGAAACGGGTACGTTGATGATGTTTACGGCTGGGACTTCCGTCATAACGACAGCGATCCGTCTGATGAACACGGGCACGGAACGCACGTAGGCGGAACGATCGGTGCGGCCGGCAATAATATGCTGGGCGTTACAGGCGTAAATTGGACCGTTCGTATAATGGCGATAAAGATATACAGCCAGGCGGCGAATGACACAACATCCGCAATGTTGGTAAATGCTTATAATTATGTCCGTGTGATGAAGGAACGTGGAGTAAATATCAGAGTAACGAATAATTCTTACGGTGGATGTAACGAGGCATGCGGATACGATCAAGCGACGAAAGACGCGATCGACGCTTTGGGAAATGCCGGCGTGTTGAATGTTTTTGCGGCGGGCAACAATGGGCAGAATGTCGAACTAACGCCGTTTTATCCGGGCAGTTACGATTCGCCGAGTATTTTGAATGTCGCCGCGTCTAACTCTATCGATAACCGAACCAGCTTCTCGAATTATGGAGCCGTGTCGGTCGATCTGGCTGCACCCGGTGCGGGCATTCTAAGCACAACTAACACCTCGAACACTTCTTACGGCGGAAATACCGGAACTTCGATGGCGTCGCCACATGTTGCCGGAGCTGCCGCTTTGCTTTCTGCGCTTAATCCGGCCCTTTCTGCGGCCTCCTTGAAAGCAACTCTCATGAATCGGGTCGATCCGCTTGCCCAGTGGAACGGTCTTGTTATATCAGGTGGACGGCTAAATATATTTAGTGCTTTGCAAAATCAAACGACCTGCGATTTTTCACCGACCGTAAAGTCCATAAGTATGCCGACCAAAGGTGGGCATTTTGCCATTACGGTCGATCCGGGCCCAAACTGCGATTTTTCAGCGCAGAGTAATGTGAATTGGATCCTCCTGGAAGGCTCGCCGAACCGTAGCGGTCAATCAACGATAAACATCCGCGTGACAACAAATACCCGGATCTCGCGACAGGGGACCCTAAGCATTGGCGGGCACGAGATATCGATTTCTCAGGTTCGCGGCCAAAGTTATTAGAATCTCACTGATCATTGCAACTTTATAGAAAGTAGGAACGTCTAATACAGCGTTTGCGATATAGCCTAGCTTAAGAACACCAAAGAATCCTAGGGGATTTTGTTGCTAAATTAAATAGCAAATAGTATATTTAAGGTTCGCGTTGCTCCGGGCGTTTGCAACCGGTACATGCCGCCGAAAAAGGAAAAGTAAATTAATGATGAGTAAACATTTTGCTGCGATCCGCAGAGGTGCCGTTTTTGCGGCACTGTTTTGTCTTCTTTCAACCGTAGTTACAGCCCAGGTCAAGCTTCGCAATGCGTTGGATGCTAACGGAGACGGCCGTGCGGACTTTACCGTTTTTCGGCCCGGCAACAATGTTTGGTACACATTCTTTTCTAATGGTAGCGGCACTGCGGCGAATACTTTTGGCCTTGCCAGTTCAGATTATATGACGCCGGGTGATTATGACGGTGATGGTCGGGGCGACCTCTCGGTTTGGCGTGATACTGACGGTGTTCACTACCGGATCCTAAGCTCCAACAATACTTTTGTCGCTGATCCGTTTGGTGCAAGCGGCGATGAGCCAGTCAATCGAGATTACGATGGTGACGGAAAGACAGATCTTGCAGTTGTGCGTCGATCGAACGGAACAATGACCTGGTTTATTTACCGCAGTTCAAATCTGGGATATTCGGCAACGCAGTTTGGCATCTCGACTGATTTTACGGCGCCGGGTGACTACGATGGCGATGGCAAATTTGACCTCGCAGTTCAACGGCCGGGTGCAACGGCAACATCACAGGCAACTTTCTTTGTTAATAGGAGCTCAGATGGCGGCTTTACTATCGGGGAGTGGGGACTGAGCAACGATCTTGTCGTGCCTGGCGACTATGATGGCGACGGAAAGACCGATTTCGCCGTTGTCCGTGAAGGTGCTAACCCGACCGATCAGCTGACATGGTTCATCTACAAAAGCTCAGACGCCGGCTTCATTATCGTTCCTTTCGGATTATCGGCTTCTGATTATTCAGTTCAGAATGACTATGACGGCGATGGGAAGACAGACATCGCTGTTTGGCGCGATACGACCGGCGAATTCTATTACCGGAGTAGCATTACGGGTACCATCGCGGGCCAGACATGGGGATCTTCAGGTGATTTCCCGGTTGCTGGTTACGACACACATTAATTGCGGAACAAGTTAAGTTTTGAAAGGTTGAAGACGCGATTGTCTTCAACCTTTTTGTTTATTATTCTTGGATGCAGTAAATGGAAGGCTCAAGATCAATTACCGCTCAGTTCTCCGACAAACGCGTCGTAATCGTTGGCGACTTAGTCGCTGATCAGTTCGTTAGCGGAGCGATTTCGCGCGTTTCGCGTGAGGCACCTGTTTTCATCATTCGCCACGAAGAGACAGAAACCCGCGCCGGCGGTGCAGCAAACGCCGCTGTGAATGTGGCGTCGCTTGGCGGCAGAGCGGACCTAATCGGAGCGATCGGGGACGATTTGAACGGAAGATTGTTGTATGAAGAACTTGAGCGTCAAAGTGTCTCGATCGAGAACGTGATCATTGCCGGCTCGATCAAGACAACGACAAAGATGCGTGTACTCACGGGCCAGCAGTACGCGCCACGGCAACAGGTCATCCGCATCGATTATGAGAACTCGAAGGCGTTAAACGAAGATATTAAGCGATCGTTGTTGGAGAGACTCGAGCAGGCCGGAGCGTCCGCAGACGCGATAGTGATCTCCGATTATAACTATGGCGTCGCCTTTCCTGATATTCATGAAGCAGCGAAGAAGATTTCACGTCGACGTAAAATTCCGCTACTGATCGATTCACGGTTCCGTCTCGGTTTATTTTCCGGGGCGACGTCTGCAACGCCAAACCAAGAGGAAGTCGAGCATTTGCTCGGAGCTATGATGGACGACGAATCGTGCGATAAGCTTTGCAAAGATCTTGAACTCGAAGCACTTCTTGTAACCTGTGGAAATGCGGGAATGAGGCTTTATGAACCAGGAAGGCGTCCCCAATTGATAAGTGCAGTCGGGTCAGACACTGCCGTTGATGTCACCGGCGCGGGCGACACAGTCATCGCCGCATATTCCTTGAGCCTGGCCTCCGGATACACTTTCGCGGCGGCCGCCCGTGTCGCGAATCATGCCGGAGGGATCGTCGTAATGAAGAAGGGTACTGCGTCCGTTTCACTTGACGAACTCAATGCTTCTCTTGAGTCACAACCTGCAGAAATTGCGCGATCAACTTAGAAGAATGGATTACGCCGCACCGATCCTCGAACGACCAAAATTGATCGAACGCATTGCAGAAAGGCGTAGCGGCGACACGCGCATCATACTTACTAACGGTTGTTTCGATATTTTTCACGTAGGACACATTAGATACTTATCGGCCGCAAAGGTATTAGGCGGTTTCCTGATCGTTGCGATCAATTCGGACGAGCAGGTCCGAAGACTCAAGGGAAACGGCAGGCCGTTTATGCCGCAGAATGAGCGAGCGGAGATGATCTCGGCACTAAGGTTTGTTGACGCGGTCACGATTTTTGACGAACCGACCGTTACCGAACTTTTGCTCGCGATCAAACCGGATGTCCACGCCAAAGGGACTGACTACACCAAAGATTCGGTGCCGGAGCGGGACGTTGTTTTGTCGTATGGCGGCGAGGTCGCGATAGTCGGCGATCCCAAAGATCACTCGTCGACGGAGATGTTTTCTAGGCTGAGCACGACGAGTTGAGGATTGCGGCCGATGTACCAATCCCAAAACAAGACCGACCTGATGATTGAGGTTTGGGAAAGCCTTGACTGTGAGAGCATCGGGGCCGCCGAACTGATCGCGATCGAAGACGCCGTCCGGGATCGGTTTGGCGCCGCTGCGGTAGAATCGCCGATGGCGGCCGCACGGCTTCTCGCCGATGAAGGAGCAGAACTTCGCCACGAAGAGATCTTGCGGCTTTTCGTCGAGCGAAATGCAGAAACACTTTACGACGCTGCATTACGCAACGTAATAGATATCGGCGATCTGCAAAAATTGTCGTCGTCTATCGACCGCATGGAGAACCTTCGCAGTCGCTATTCAGCAGACGGTGATAAAGAGGGTTTGCGATTGCTTCGACAAAAGGCGATCAAGTTCAAAGACTTAGCTCACGAGCGGTCGATCGACAGCCAAACGTCGCCGAACGAACGATTGTTGAACGCCGAGATGGCGGAATGGCTGACCATCTGGCTCCAAACTCCGGAAGTGTTTGCCGCGTGGTCAGCTCTTCGCGTTAGATCGAGTGAATTTCGTGAATGGTTCGGCGAAAGCGAAGGGACAAATTGATGCACAGATTTTACGCACCACCTGAAAACTTTAGCAATGCAAATATCATCTTGGACGAAGGCGAAACGCGCCATCTTCGCGACGTGCTTCGTTTGAAAGAAGGTGCCGTTGTTAATGTTTTTGATGGCAAAGGCCGTGAGTTCGAGTGTACGGTTGCGGCGATCGCGAAGAGAGAATCCAAGCTTTCCATCACGGGAGAAGTTGCTCCGAGTGCTCCGGAATCTAGCCTCAACCTAACCGTTGGGGCGTCAATTACGCCGACCGAAAAATTTGACCTTGCGATACAAAAATCGGTCGAACTAGGCGTCAACCGTTTCGTTCCTATTGTGACGGCAAGGACGGAAGTGAAACTGAAAGACGCGGAAAGACGGCTCGAACGATGGCAGCGTATTGCCTTCGAAGCGGCGAAGCAATGCGGCCGTGCGCGGTTAATGGAAGTCGAAAAAGTTGCTGACTTTTCCAGCGTTTTCGATAATCGGGCCACAAAGACGATCATGTTCAGCGAGCGAGATGGCGGATCTTTTGATTCGATCGATGCGTTCGATGAACTTACTGTTCTCTATGGCCCGAAAGGTGGTTGGTCGGATGAGGAACTTGGGCTTGCCCGTAATAACGGGGCAAAGGTAATTACCTTCGGCGGACGAATCCTCCGCGCAGAAACGGCCGCGATCGCTATCACGGCCATTCTTCAGCATCGCTTTGGCGATATGAATTAGATCTCTGTCTTACTCACTTTTGGGCGATAATATGCATCACCTCGCTGAGTCATACCCGCCTTAGCACCCAGCGACTTAATGATGGAATCGAGCAGTTCCTTACTCGACACTTTGAAGTTGACGTTGCCGACCGCGTCGACATCAAGATCTTCGAAATTGATGATCAGATAGCGCCGTTTTTCCTTGATCAATCCGCCAAGAAAGCTGCCCGGCAGCGGGATATGGCGAACGACATTTCCCGTGTTTGATGTGACGGATTTCGACTGTGGGTAAACGACCTGCATCGCACTATAAGGGAGCGAAAACTTCTCTTTTCCGTCTTTTCCGATAAACACCAGCCTCTTGTTGATGTCGTCGAATTTCAGCTTCCCCGTCTGTTTGTCGCTGTAACCGAACATTCCGCCTTCATATTTTGCTTCAAACATTTCACCCGCAAACGGTACGTTCTCAGACGTTGATCGGGTGTCGTCGCCAACGGGACGAACCTGTGCGTAAGTAAACGCCGAAAGGGTAGTGATAAGGCTGATCATCAAAACCAGTTTCTTCATAATTGTTCCTGTTCGGCAAAATGCCGTGTCGTGATCGATAGTGTACAGCCAATAGACGCTTTTGCGTCAGTTAAGGTTGTCAGGAACGGGTGGATAAAATTGTGGCCTCGATGTATGTTGAAAGGCGTTCGTCCGCGAGGCCAACGTATTCGGCCGAGATCTCTGAACCGACCCATTGCCGCCCCAGCAGATGAGCAACCTTCGCGGTTGTTCCGCTTCCCATAAAGCAGTCGTACACAAGATCACCTTCGTCCGTCCACGTCTTGATCTGGTCTTCAGCTAATTTTTCGGGGAAGATCGCCGGATGCTCGAACGCGATCTTGTCCTTTGAGCTAGAAGTGCCGACGTTGTAAAAGAAGATATTATTCGACTTACGTTCCTTTGGAGCAACATGGTCATGGGCAAGGTCGTTTCGTCCGACTTTAGTTATTCGAAATGACTTGAATGCCTTTTCTTGTTTGATCGGCTGAGTAAGCGGATTAAATGTTTTCGGCTGCCCTTTTGAAAAGCAGAACATGTATTCAAAACACTGCCGATAACGTTTACCGCAATCGCTCGGAATCGGGTTATTCTTCGCGTAGATCATCGTGTCGTGCACACGAAATCCGGCCGCACGAAAGGCGAATGCATGTTTAAAACTGGTTAAAGTTTCGTCGCCATTGATCGTACGGTCGCCGACAACCCAAATAACAACTCCGCCGGGTTTAGTCTTTTCAAACAAACTTTCGGCGATCTCTTCGATTGGGCAGTGATAGCCTTTATATTCTCGAAGATCATCGTACGGCGGGCTCGTGATCGTCATATCGAGAAACTCGTCCGGCATCCGATCCATCGTTTCGAGACAATTTTCTGCGTAGATCTTGTTGTATTGGATCATACTAGATCAGAATTTCGATTCGCCGAAAGCGTGCTTCCAGTTCAAAGCTCCGGCCATAACCTCGAGCCGTCGCTTATCCGATACAGAGGCACCGTCGGACAGTTCGTTCAAAATGAATTTGGCTAAGGGTGTGCCGAGAGCTCCGATCTGAGCCATAAGATCCGGAAGATAATGGATCTGTAAACTCCCGCCAGCGTTTCGGTGAAATTTATCGATCTCGTCCTTCGACATCGATTCGACCGCCGTTCCTGCCGCAATTACGGAACGCGGGATCTCGTGAAATGACTCAGTATCGGAAATGTAGCCGATCAGCATAATCGCGATCAGAGCCTTCTTTTCCTTAAGCAGATCGCCGCGAACATCAGCCAATGCATATTCGCCTTGCGAACCTGGCGAAGTGCGGGCAAGGTCCGGATCTATCAGTCGT
This sequence comes from Pyrinomonadales bacterium, assembly GCA_038256005.1. Lineage (GTDB taxonomy): Bacteria > Acidobacteriota > Blastocatellia > Pyrinomonadales > Pyrinomonadaceae > OLB17. The sequence goes on along the minus strand of JBBSKW010000152.1, from coordinate 446 downwards.
GAATCACAAACGATTCCAACGATCGAGCCCTCACTGGAAGGCATTCGGACAAAGGTTCCAAACAAGGTCGTGCAGTCGGCAGAACCGTCGGCGAGTCTTCCGATGTACAAGACGTGTGAATTTGAACCAACGATCGTCGCGATCTTCATAGGGTTCACTGACTTTCCATGTTCGGGATTAGGTAAAGAAGCCACCAAAGACCGGTCTGTGCTAAAAGAATAACTAACGCGATCAACACGCCGACCAACGCCTTCCGCAGTTTTGAACCATCCGCATTTAGGCGACTGCTCAAGATGGCTGCAATCCACAAAATGATTGCGATCGGTGCGAACAAGATGCCCAGAAACGGAACCAGCGAATAAACAGTGCACGCCCAGGCCGAGCTGTTTTCGGGTCCGCCTTTCATTTCAAAAAGCGAAGTTTCTCCGGAGTTTTGGTCCGGGCTT
>JBBSKW010000151.1:0-7893 GCA_038256005.1 Pyrinomonadales bacterium | reverse complement strand
GATAAAGCCCAGCGAAAACCATCGGTTTTACTTCCTGAAATCCCGGAAGTGCTTCCGTAACTGGCCTTGCGGCATCCGTCACCGTATCACCGATCTGAACGTCGGCGACCGTCTTTATCGAAGCCGTAAGAAATCCTACTTCGCCTGGTCCAAGTTCCCCGATCGGCGTCGGCCGCGGACGGTTTACACCAATTGTCTCAACCAAATACTCACGGCCCGTGTTAAAGAACTTGATCTTCGTACCTTTCTTGATCGTGCCGTCGATGATCCTGAAAAGCACGATCACGCCGCGATAGCTGTCGTACCAACTATCAAAAATAAGTGCTTTCAACGGCGCGTTTCGGTCGCCCTTTGGCGGCGGCACTTTTGCGACAATGGCTTCAAGAACCTCCGGAACACCGAGACCGGTCTTCGCCGATGTCAGAACTGCTTCGCTTGTATCGAGCCCGATTATGCTTTCGATCTGTTCTTTTATCCGGTCGGGTTCGGCCGAAGGCAGGTCGATCTTGTTCAAAACCGGAATCAGTTCTAAGTCGTTCTCTATCGCAAGATAAGTATTGGCAAGCGTCTGAGCCTCAACGCCCTGCGATGCGTCAACAATAAGCAACGCACCTTCGCAAGCTGAAAGCGAACGCGAAACTTCGTAACTGAAATCCACGTGGCCAGGTGTATCGATCAAATTCAGAACATAGTCTTTTCCATCCTTTGCTTTGTAATCTAGCCGAACCGCGTGGGCTTTGATCGTAATACCGCGTTCGCGCTCAAGATCCATATCGTCAAGCAACTGCGCTTCCATGTCGCGCTCGGCAACTGCACCTGTCAATTGAAGCAAGCGGTCGGCTAGTGTGGACTTGCCGTGGTCGATGTGGGCAATGATCGAAAAATTTCTGATTAAGTTCGAATCCATAGAACGACAACTCCACATGCAGAGCAATCAATCACGATACCAAACTGCACCTGCTTTTGCATACATAAACGCCTAAAGATCACGTAATGGCGAAATTCAGCGAACTGGAAATAATACTCACCGAATGTATGCCAGAGCGCACTAGACAGTTATAAGAATTTGTAACTTATAAATTATGAGGAAAAATAAGTTCCTTCATTCTGAATCCGTTTTTGGTGAAGACAACGAAGAACGCCTCAGATAGCGATATTCTGCGAGAGCCAAATTAAGGGTCTCGCTCCGTTAGAGCGTTGAGTCTCATCACTCGATGCTTGCTTATTCGAAGTTGAAATTCGAACTTTATATTGTGATGCCACTTCCTAATCGATCAGCCATCACGTGGAGGAAATCAAATGTTTTCACGCTCCAAGAGCATTCTCAGCACATTTTTCTTATGTGCATTCTCACTTACGTTTGCTGCCATCGAGGTAGCAGCAGTTTCAAACTCTACGGTTTTTGGTGTTACGACGACCAATAACCTTGTCCGGTTCAATAGTGCTCGGCCCGGAACTATTCTACGCACAACACCTATAACTGGTCTGCAGAGTGGCGAATCGATACGGGGTATCGACTTTCGTCCCGTTACCGGACAGCTTTTCGGGCTCGGCAGCAATGGCCGAATATACCGAATCGATTCTTTCACCGGCGTGGCAATATTTGTCGGCACGCTGACCACGCCGCTTCTGGGAACGGATTTCGGTTTCGATTTCAATCCGGTACCCGACCGCATCCGCATAACATCAGATGCCGAGCAGAATTTGCGGGCAAACCCTAATGACGGAACAAATGTCGTAGACGGTCCGCTCGCCTATGCTGCTGGCGACCCGAATTTTGGTGCGAATCCGAACATTGTCGCATCCGGCTACACGAACAGCTTTGCCGGAACTACGACTACAACTCTTTATAACATTGATTCGACCTTAAATATTCTGACTACACAGGCTCCGCCGAACGATGGAACACTGAACACGATCGGCACCCTTGGCGTCGACGTTACTGGCGAGGCAGGTCTAGATATCTCAGCAGGAAACAACACGGCGCTCGCGTCATTGCAAACATCTGGTGCGATGACATCCGGGCTATACTCGGTCAACCTTACGACCGGTGCTGCTACGCTTATCGGTTCGATCGGCGGTGGTGCTGTCGTTCGCGATATTGCGATCGCCCGCAACACGGCAGCCGGAGCAGCCACGGCACAGGTCGATTTCGACGGCGACGGGCGAACCGATCCTTCGGTTTTCCGCGTTGAGAACAACACTTGGTTAATTAACCGAAGCTCAGATAATTCGTTCTTCGCAGTTCCGTTCGGAACATCGAGCACGGATATCATTACACCCGGCGATTACGATGGCGACGGCCGCACGGATATCGCTGTTTGGCGTTCGACGACCGGCATTTTCTTCGTACTACGAAGCTCAGACAATGTAGTTTCAGCTTTTAAGTTTGGGAGCCCAGGCGACGAACCTCTTGCACGTGACTACGACGGCGACGGACGAACTGATTATGCTGTCGCACGCCGCCAAGGCAACTTATTAGTCTGGTACATATCGAACAGCGGGAACGGAAGTGTAAGGATCGAGCAGTTCGGACTTGCTTCAGACGTGGCGGCACCCGGCGATTACGACGGCGATGGTCGAACCGATCTATCAGTTCACCGTGGCGTTCCCGGACAACAGGCAACGTTCTTCACGAACCGAAGCACTCTAGGCTTCCAAGCCGTTCAATGGGGTCTTTTTGGTGACCTAATAGTACCGGGCGATTATGACGGTGACGGCATTACGGACTACGCCGTAGTTCGGGCCGGCACACCTTACGTTTGGTACATCCTGCAGAGTTCTAACCAAAGTCTCAGGGCTGCACCCTTCGGTACGAAGCCGCAGTTTACTGTTCAAGGTGATTATGACGGAGACGGAAAAACGGACATAGCGACGTATGACCCGCTTACCGGCACTTTTTATATCGCTCGAAGTAGCGGTGATCAAGTGGCAATTCCGTTTGGACGAAATGGCGACTATCCGATCGCTAACTACGCAACACACTAGTTTGGCCGCCTCACACTCGGTCCGGGTGTTTGAAGCATTCGGATCGAGGTAGCCAATATTACAGATCAAGCATTTAGGGAGAAGAAAATGAAAATTCAATTTAGTAAAAAGATCCGAGCAGCGGTCGTAGGACTGTTGGCGGTCACACTTTCAGGAGTGCCCACGTTGGCTTCGAGCCATGCTGAAGCACCGCTTATCAGCATGGACCGATTTGCCGATAACACCGACACCTATGCGTTCCGCAGCGTTGAAGCTGGCCGCGATGGCTTTGTCACATTGATCGCTAACTTTATTCCACTGCAGGAGCCTTCAGCCGGCCCGCAATTTTTTCGATTTGACGATTCGGTGCTCTACGAGATCAAGATCGACAACACTGGAGACGGCCGCGAGGACATAACTTATCAGTTTCAGTTTTCGACCTCGATCTTTAATGACGACACTATACTCGGACACTCGAGCGTCACCGAGGACGGTGTTATCAGCAGCCTTACCGACGTCGATTACAATATGCCGCAGACATATTCCGTTCGCCGAGTCGATTCCAGTACCGGTCGCCGAGGACGTCTGATCGCAAGCGGCATGCGGACGCCACCGTCAAACATCGGCCCTAAAGTTACACCGAACTACGAGGCGGTCCTCGGCCAGCCGGCAGTCTACGGTCTTCCAGGCGGCGGCAAGGTCTTCGCCGGAACTCGTGACGAGTACTTCTATATTGACCTCGGTGGGGTCTTCGATGCCCTAAATCTTCGCTCGGTTGGTATGTCGGGTGGTATCGATTCGACTAAAGGCTATAACGTAAGTTCGATCGCGATCGAAGTTCCGGTTCAGGACCTTACGCGATCTCGTGCGGTTCCGGCTGGCCCGACCGCTCCCGATGCAGTCATCGGCGTCTGGTCAACAGCAAGCCGCCGCACAGCAACCATTATCAAAAATACTGGTGAGCGAAACACTGCCGGAGCGTGGCAGCAGATCTCACGTCTTGGCAATCCGCTTGTCAATGAGGTCGTTATTCCGTTGAGTCTGAAAGATGCTTTCAATAGTCTTTCGCCGGAGTTTGACGGAACCATTCCTCGCGTAGTCCAGGCGATTACCGACCCGGAGTTGGCCAGGCTATTGGCAGCCGTCTTTGGAATTACTATTCCACCGCCGCCGCGAAATGATCTAGTTCAGATCTTCGCTACCGGAATTCCTGTGAATGCGGTAACCGGGCCGAACTATACAACGTTTCTATCAGATGGTGTTCCGCATGAATACCTTCGCTTGAACGTTGCGATCCCTATCACGCCGATCGCAAACCAGAATCGGCTTGGATTGTTGGGTGGTGACGTAGCAGGTTTCCCGAACGGCCGCCGTGTTTTTGACGACGTTACAGACATCGCTCTTCGGGCGATGGCGGGTGGAACACCGTTCACACCTGCTCAGAACGTTCCGCCAAATAATATGCTCGGCGATGGCGTTAGCAGCAATCCGGAAGGCCCGCTCCTTACGCGTTTCCCATACCTGCTTCCACCAAACCAGGGCAATCAGCCGAGACCATCCAGCACCCCGACAACTGCGCTCGCAGAAGGCATGGAGTGGGATACGAAAAAGATCCCGGTCGTTGATGAAAAGGGATTGTTGAAGTTTTAGTTTGTTGTTTCCCTTCATTCCGCCGGGCGTTGAAATATACGTCCGGCGCTTTTTTTAAGGAATTTTATTATGAAACGGATTGATCTTTTTTCTCTCATCTTGTTAGCTGTCGGTTCTTTTAGCGCTGGCTGTTCTCAGCAGCAACTGGTTACAGAAACCGAAGCATCGAGCGTTCCGGCAATACAGTCGCGGAGCGACGAGATCATTAAGGCCGAAGCTGTCATCGAAAAGATGCCGGATTCGCCTTTGGGGTATCGTGCACTTGGAGCGGCATATGTTCGCATCGGGCGGGAAACTGGCGATCCGGAGAAGAATAAGTTAGCTCTCGAATCGATCGAAAAAGGCCTGTCGAAAAGTCCGAATGATCCCATCCTTAAGAAGCTGAAGGCAACGATCTTACTTTCGGAGCACAGCTTTAAAGAGGCTCGCGAGATCGGTCTCGCCCTCGAAAAAGAATCACCAAATGATGCGTTCGTCTTGGGTATTTTGACCGATGCGAATGCGGAGCTTGGCGATTATGACGCCGCCGCGAAATATGCGCAGCGTATGGTCGATACTCGGCCCGATTCTACATCGTACGCACGTGCGGCACACATTCGTTCGCTTTATGGCGATCACGACGGTTCGGTGGAAATGTACATTCTGGCGGCAAGAACCGCTGATCCAGCCGACGCCGAGGCGCGTGCTTGGTGCCTTTCACAACTGGGCAATGAATATTGGAAAAATGGCAAGTATGCCGAATCGGTGCGAAGTTATGAAGAAGCGTTGCAGTTAATGCCGGGTTATCACCACGCACTATATGGGAAAGGCCGAACACTTGCATCAACGGGCGATCTTGCTGGTGCAAAGTCCGAACTCATCGCGGCTCAGGCAAAAGCACCCGCCATCGACACAGTTTTGCTGCTTGGCGACGTGTATAGAAAACTTGGTGAGAACGAGAACGCTGAAAAGCAGTACGCAATGGCAGGAGGCGGCGAGGAACAGCTAGGCGGACACTATGACGAGCACAGAATGGCTTTGTTCTGGGCCGATCAGGATAAGAATCTTGACCGCGCACTTGAGGTCGCATTGGCAGACTTTGCCGAGATCAAGGACATTTACGCGTCGGATATTCTCGCTTGGTGCCATTACAAAAAAGGCGATTTTGCCAAAGCAAAGGACCAGATCACAAAGGCGATGCGCCTGAAAACACGCGATGCACGCATTTATTACCACGCCGGAATGATCGAGCTAGCACTCGGGAACAAAGCCGCCGCGAAGAAACACCTGACTTTTGCGCTTGAGTTAAATCCACAGTTTGATCTTTTCAAAGCTGAATCGGCACGAAATGCTTTGGATGGAATGGTTTAGCAATCAGATAGCAATATTGATCGGGAAACTCTTTCCGAAGGTGATAAGCCTTGTCCAATAATTTTCTTTGCTCGAAATAGCGGAATATTGGTATAGTTGTTGCTCCATATACAATTTATCAGTTATTATGTATCAAACGAGTACAGGAGAATTTTATGAGAGACCATTACGATAGAGAAGAAGCTCAAGTATCAACAAAATTGACCTATTTGCTTATAGGTGGCGGGATCGGTGCGATCATCGCACTATTATTTGCCCCGAAATCCGGCATGGAACTTCGCGGCGACATTGCCGACGTTACCCGTAAAGGTATCGAAAAAGGTAAGGAAACGGCCGGTCATCTTCAGGAAGTAGCTGGCGAATACTACGAGGTTTCGCGCGAGCGAGCAACTGAATTTGCACACACCGCGCAGGAAAAGGCCAGCGAACTGGGCGAAAAGGCTCGAGCGGCGGCAGCCAGAACTGCAAACCCGTTTACCGCAGCGGTTGAAGCCGGAAAAGAAGCTTATGTAGCTGAAAAGCGAAAGACGGAAGCAAAGTCGATCGCCGACGGCCGTCCGACATATCCCGTTAAAGACGAAGAGAATAATTAATCGATGAACGCATCCGATCCGCAATTTTGGATGATGGTCGCCTCGATCGTGATCTCTGTCTGTTTTGTCGTTATGGCAATTGGCACGATCGCGATCGCGGTGATCATCAAGCGAGCTGTGAACACCGTCAGCCGTCTTGAAGAACGTGTTGAACCCTTGATTCAAAAGGTCGACGCTATTAGCCTACAGGGCAAGGAAATGTCGGTACACTTTACCGATGTGTCGGCGAACCTTTCTACGGCAACAAAGCATCTTGCCGAATCGACGGAGTTGATCAAAGACGAGGTTGCAGAACTGCGATCTCTCGTCAGTTCGACAGCACTTGTCGCTCGGGACAAGGTCGAAATGGTCAGCCGCACGATCGATCGCACACATCTGCAGGTAACCGACACAACAGAATTCGTCCACCGAAAGATCGTCGAACCGGCACGTGAGATGGCAGCGATCATGGCCGGCGTGAAGAAGGGACTTGAAGTCCTTTTCGCGCCTTCGCCAAAGCAGATCGATCGCGTCTATCTCGAAGACGATATGTTCATAGGATGATCGGAAGGAGAATTCGGGTTTAGAGCCTCGGTTCGCCGGGGCTTTTTATTTGATCGCCGCTTTACCAGCCGGACTCGGGACCGTCCGATAATTGCCCGATTTAGCCTCATTTGATATCCTTTTCTATTACTCAACCGTTAGAAATTGTTATCAAAAGGATTTATTTTCATGTCCACTTCTGCAAAAACGACCAATTCGAAATCGGATAAGAAAGGCACGAACGGAAAGGCTGTGGTCGCCGAACCGGCCAACACCACCGAGGCCGACGGATTCAATACCGATGCCAAAGTCCAGGAAACTGCCATAGGCGTTGCTGCCCAGGAGCCGACTAAAGCAACGAAAGCCGCTGCAGAACAGATTGATAAGTTCCACGGCCTTTCGCCCGAAACGCTAGTCGGCCTGTATCGGACGATGTATCTTTCACGCCGCGTCGATGACAAAGAGATCCAGCTCAAAGGCCAGAACAAGATCTTCTTTCAAATATCCGGAGCGGGACACGAAGCTTTGCTGGCAGGCGCAGCGTTGGCGATGAAACCGGCCTACGACTGGTTTTTCCCTTATTACCGCGACCGCGCTCTCATGCTCGGGCTCGGTATGACCGCACAGGAAATGCTCTGGTCCGCGGTAGGTGCAGAAAAAGATCCGAATTCGCATGGCCGTCAGATGCCTTCGCATTGGGGACATAAAGACTTAAACGTTCCTTCGCAGTCGTCATGCACCGGAACGCAGGCTCTACATTCCGTCGGTGCGGCTGAAGCCAGCTATCGAGCCGGGCTTGTGAAAGACCTTC
>JBBSKW010000150.1:0-8002 GCA_038256005.1 Pyrinomonadales bacterium | reverse complement strand
AGTTCGCCCGACAAAACGCGTCTTGCCCTGGTTCTAAATAATATAGGGAAGGCTCGCGACACACTTGGCGAAAAAGAGACCGCCCTCGAACATTACCGTCGTGCCTTGCTGCTGGCAGAAAAAAACAAGGACCGTTCGCTCCAGTCGGCGATAAGAAATAATATCGGAATCGTATATTTTTCTCTCCGCGATCTTGTTCGCGCAAAGGCCGAATTCGACGCCGGACTGCTTCTTGCCACCAGTGTCGGGGACAAGGGAAAGGAAGCAGTTATTTTACTCAACATCGGCAATGTTAATCAGGCTAACAGCGACTATGCTGAGGCCCTCAAATCGTTTCTGGCCGCACTAAAGCTCGCCGAAGGTTCGCTTGACGTTAGGTTGGCTCTCACCGTTCTTAACAATATTGGATCGATCCAGTTGATCGCCGGGGAAAATAGCCAAGCTCGCATTTTCTTTGAACGTGCTCTTCCTGTCGCCCACGCAAACGGCGATCGTGACCTAGAATCGACCTTGTTGAGCAATATCGGTCTTTCCTATGCAGGCGATGGAGAATATACAAAGGCTGTCGGATTTTACAACCGTTCGGTCACCCTTTCGAGAACTATTCTTGACCGGAGCAACGAGGGGACAGCTCTTTCAAACCTGATGCTCGCCTCGGATGAGACCGGCAACCAAAATGTCGCGATATTTTTCGGAAAGCAGGCTGTCAACACCTATCAGTCGATCCGCGGAAATATTAAAGGCCTCGATTCAACAGTTCAGCAGTCTTACTTACAATCGGTCGAAAAAACCTACAGAAAACTCGCCGCTCTCTTGATCGCCGCGGGTCGTATCGCCGAGGCGGAGCAGGTTTTGACGATGCTGAAGAAAGAGGAATTGATCGATTTTGTTCGTGGAGATGGCGTCTCGAAGGATCTCCTCGGTTCGGTGGCTCTGTCCACAGACGAACGAACAGCGATCGCTCGATATGGAGAAATGGCGGACAAGATAACATCGATCGGTGCCGAGTTTGGTGAACTAGAGACGGAACGAAAACTTTTTGCCGCGGGCGAGTTTCCTAAACAGACACGGTACGACGAACTTCGCCGACAGCTTGCCGATGCCTCGACTGCATTTGAAAAATTTCTCGACGATCTGAAAATTCGCTACGGCCAGAGTGACGCTCGTGTCGTGCAGGCTGACGCCGGACTGCAGAAAACTCTTGATCGACTCAAGGCACACAAAACGGCGGCGGTCGCAACGATCCTTGGCGAGAAAGGCATTCATATCATCGTTACAACAAGTAAGACCCAACGAGCGCATTTCGTCCCGATCGAAGAAGAAGCGCTCGGAAAACTTGTCACCCAAATGCGCGTCGTTCTAAAGTCGCCGACGTTCGATCCGCGACCGGCTTCCCAGGCCGTTTACGATCTTTTGGTCAAGCCTATCGAGGGTGACCTAGCCGGGATCAAGGCGGACACGATCGTCTGGAGCCTTGACGGAGCTCTGCGTTACATTCCGCCGGCAGCACTGTGGACAAAAGATAAAGGCTATCTTGCCGAGCGATTTTCTAATGTCATTGTCAGTCTCGCGAGTCGGGAAACGCTGGCATTGCCCGCGTCAAAAGGTGAAGACTGGAACGTGCTCGGCGTAGGTGTTTCAAAAGCGACAGAAGGATTTGATCCACTATTCGCCGTGCCCGAAGAACTCGGCTGCATCGTGTCTGACGATGCTTCAACTGCATCGACTGGCAAATGCAAAACCGGCGTTCTGCCGGGCCGCCGTCTGATGGACGACAGTTTCACACTCGCCCGATTCGAAGACGAGATCGGCCGATATCCGGTGATACACATCGCAAGCCATTTTCAACTGACTCCGGGCGACGACAAACGCTCGTTTCTGTTGCTTGGCGGCGGCGCAGACAAACGGTTCACCGTGGATCGTTTGCGGAATCAAAACCTGAGCGATGTCGATCTGATCGTTCTTTCGGCTTGCAACACCGCAACGCCGGGCGGAGCAAGATCAAACGGAATCGAGATTGAAGGATTTGGCTCGGTCGCACATGAGGCTGGTGCGAAATCTGTGATCGCGACGCTCTGGTCGGTGTTCGATGCATCGACAAAAGATGTGATGGTCGAATTCTATCGCGGGTTTCGCGGAGGCAAGATTACCAAAGCAGAAGCCCTGCGAAGAGCGCAAATTGCGGTGATGAACGGCGAATATAAACCGAAAGAAGGCTCGGCTGTTCGTAGCGACGATCTCGTCGTGTTCGAAGACGAAGAAAATTCCCGAATACCGTTCAAGATCGACCCGAAAGCTCCTTTCGCTCACCCATATTATTGGTCTCCGTTTACTCTGATGGGTAACTGGAGGTAAGTTCAGCAATCAGATTCGACAACCGATCATTTACCTAGCAAACTATGCAAACTTCCTTTATCATTCTGTTGTCCGTAAACGCTTAGCTAACAAGGAAGTAGCCGATTTGAAACCGACTAACATAAACGACCCAGAATATTTCCACAAAGTTGTCGATTGCCAGTATGCCTGCCCGGCGCACACACCTGTGCCGGAATATATCCGGCTGATCGCTGAAGGCCGATATACCGAGGCGTATATGATCAACTGGGATTCGAACGTGTTTCCAGGCGTTTTGGGAAGAACGTGCGATCGGCCGTGCGAACCGGCGTGTCGCCGAGGTCGGCTCGAGCAAGAGCCCGTTGCGATATGCCGATTGAAACGCGTGGCGGCGGACAATCGCGATGACGTAATCCCGTTTATGCCTTCGGGGCCGTTTAAGCCGAACGGCAAAAGGATCGCGTTGATCGGCGGTGGCCCTGCAAGCTTAACGGTTGCTCGAGATCTTGCACCGCTTGGGTATGAAGTTCATCTTTTTGACGAACAAAAGCTCGGCGGCGGATTTATGCGTTCGCAGATACCTGCGTTTCGCCTGCCGGAACATGTGTTGAATGACGAGGTCAATTACATTCTGCGGCTTGGTATTCATACGCAGTTTGAGCATTACGTCGATTCGCTGAAAGGCGTGCTTGAGAAAGACTATGACGCAGTGTTTGTTGGAACCGGAGCTCCGCGTGGTCGCGATTTGCCGGACCTGCCCGGTCGACAGGAAGGCGATGGGAATATTCACATCGGCATCAACTGGCTCGGCAGCGTTGCATTCGAACACACTGAGAAGATCGGTAAACGAGTGATCGTCCTTGGCGGCGGCAACACGGCGATGGACTGCTGCCGCACGGCTCGTCGACTTGGCGGCGAAGAGGTAAAGGTCGTCGTCCGCTCGCCGTTCGCCTCAATGAAAGCGTCGCCGTGGGAAAAAGAAGACGCGCAGCACGAAGACATTCCGATCATCGACAACCACGTGCCTAAGTCGTTCGTGATCGAAGACGGAAAGCTCGTCGGCATGATGTTCGAAAAAGTCGAGGCAGTTTACGACGAGAACGGCAAACGCTCTCTCGTCCCTACTGGTGAAGACGAAGTCTTCTTCCCGGCGGACGATGTCTTGATCGCTGTCGGCCAGGAGAACAGCTTCCCTTGGATCGAACGCACCGTCGGCGTTGATTTCGACAAATGGGAGATGCCGGTCGTCGACAAAGTCACGTTCCAATCAACCAATCCGCGAGTCTTCTTCGGCGGAGACGCGGCATTCGGACCGGAAAATGTGATCACGGCCGTCGCTCACGGGCATCAGGCGGCGGTTTCGATCGACCTTCACTGCAACAATAAAAACCTGCATACGGAACGCCTCGATCCGTTCGTCAATCTCATCTCGCAGAAGATGGGCATTCACGAATGGGCGTACGACAGCGAAGTGGATCCGTACGAACGCCTTATCGTTCCTCAAACCGACAAATCGATCACGCTCAAAGACCGCAAGCAGGAGGTCGAGCTCGGTTTCGACCCGCTTGCGGGTTACAAAGAGGCCGAGCGTTGCCTCAACTGCGACGTGCAGACGGTCTTTCACGCTCCAAAATGCATCGAGTGCGACGCCTGCGTCGACATCTGCCCGACGAGCTGCATCACCTTCACCGCCAACGGCAACGAGCCCGATCTACGCCAACGCACCAAAGTCCCGGCGCTCAATCTCACCCAAGACCTCTACGTCTCCGAACCCGTACCGCAGACGCTCCGAATCATGGCCAAAGACGAAGACGTCTGCCTCCACTGCGGCCTCTGCGCCGAACGCTGCCCCACCGCCGCCTGGGACATGCAGAAATTCTTCTACAACGTCACCAAAGCCGGCGAGGTCAAGTACGATAACTTAGTGCAGATCGAAAGGAATAGTGCGGTCTAGTTCAATGTTGAGTGAGTGTGAGTGTTCGTCTTATGTTCAAAGAGTCTAATGATGGGAAGTGGTACAGGGTGAGCCTTCGGCTAATGGGTGATGGTCTTCCAATTGATGAAATCGAAGAATCTCTCAGCCTTATTCCGACAGTCAAGAATCAGAAGGGCAGTCGTCTAAAGCCAACTAATGCTAAATGTGAGACAAACGTTTGGGTTTGGGCTAGTCCTCACGATTCTGACGTACCGTTTGAGAAGCAAATTGAGGATTTACTTTTGGTTATCGAACCAAAGAAGAAAATTCTTAAGGCAATTCTTCAAGAACCGAACGTTGAGGGTGAATTATTTCTTGGTTATGGCTCAGAGAACGGGCAAGGCGGAGCATATATCTCATCAGATGTTTTGAAGCGAATTGCAGATTGCGGTCTTTCACTTGACCTCGATCTTTACCCGCCCGGCAATAACGAAATTGAAGCGGATGGTGGATAAATCGCATCCGGAGGATTAATAATTTCTTACGCAGGCCATACAAGTAGGTCACGAAGCTGGGAAGTCTTCATCGCGTAGCGATGGTTTGAAATTAGCCGTGGGTCTTAACCCACGGAAAGGGTGCAAACGGATCCCCGTCGCGTAGCGACGACTGAATCAAACGAACATCATTTTCAATCGTCACTACGCGACGACGATCTTTATTTTTGACAATCCGTGGGTTGAAACCCACGGCTACAATCATATGACCGCTACGCGGCTAAGAGATTGATTTAATGAAAACCGAAAGAGTATATGCATTGATCTTTGCGAGTGTTTATCCGCATTACGTGAGGAAGGTTGAGTCGAAGGGACGGACGGTGGGGGAGCTTGATGAAGTTATCCGCTGGCTGACGGGTTATGACGAGGCGGGAGTCAGAACCGGGAGCGATAGCGACTGGGTTCTTCATTGTGATGGCAAAGAGCCCGGTCTCTACCGCTCGCGGTTCTGACACGGGCCCGCGGCCGGGCCCTAACGTCGCCCTCATCAAAGGCACCGTCTGCGGCATCCGGGTCGAAAACATCGAAGACCCCCTAATCCAAAAGATCCGCTGGATGGACAAACTCATCGACGAACTCGCAAAGGGTAAGAAGATGGAGAAGATATTGCGAAAACGAGTGATATAATTTAGCCCTGAGGTATTGATATGTCAGTAATTACAGATGTAGAAGAACTCGCACTTGCTCTTCCGGCGTCGGATCGTGGAAAGCTTGCCGAGAAGTTGATCCGCTCGTTGCCTTCGCCAGGATGGGACGATGACGATGACGGGATTGCGGAAGCATTGAGACGGAGCGATGAATTGAAAAAGAATCCAGAGATCGGGATTTCGATCGAGGACCTCGACAGGCGGATTCGCGAAAGGTTTGGATGGAAATCATAGTTCACCCAGAGATCGATAGTGATCTAGTGAGTCATATTGAGTACTATTCGAGCACCGCCGGTTCGGACATCGCCGTCGACTTTTATACCGAATTCCTTAAGTGCTTCAACACTATTGTTTACCGGGCTGCGTCATGTCCGCTTTACACACCCAGGTTGAGACGGATCAATTTTGATCGCTTTCCGTACCATATTTTGTTTGAGGTGATCGATGACGAAACAGTTTTCGTTGTTGTAGTAAAGCATGACAGTCGCGATCCTGATTTTGGTTTAGACCGATGAGTTTAATGAAGAAAAACGATTTCGTGGTTAGATTCGCAAACGTCAATGGCACCGGTTCGGCGTCGGCAAATGCTTTGTTTACTAAGGCTGTGTTTCGGATGGGTATTCCGGTGACGCCTAAGAACATTTTCCCGTCGAACATTCAGGGCCTGCCGACGTGGTATGAGGTGCGTGTCTCGGAAAAGGGTTATCTCGGACGGCGTGCGGGCGTGGATATGATGATCGCCGTCAATCCGCAGTCGATGAAGCAGGACTACGCGGGCGTTGGAGCGGGCGGCTACTTTCTCTACGACAGCTCAAAGCCGCTACCACCCGGTTATGATCGCGACGACATTACGCACATCGGTATCCCGCTGATGGCTCTCTGCAACGCCGAGTTTACCGATTCACGCCAGCGGCAGCTATTCAAGAATATTGTTTATATTGGCGCTCTTTCGGCACTGCTCGATATCGAATTTCCCGTGCTCGAAGGCCTGATCGGCGAGCAGTTCAAGGGCAAGGAAAAGCTGATCGAACCCAACATCAAAGCATTGAACATCGGCGTCAAATACGTCCGCGAAAACTTCGATTGCCCGCTCGACATCCGCGTCGAACGCCGTGACATTTTGGGCGACAAGATCTTGATCGACGGCAACTCGGCGTGCGGGCTGGGTGCGGTCTATGCCGGTGCGACCGTCGCTGCTTGGTACCCGATCACGCCTTCGACCTCGGTCGTTGAGGCTTTTGGCAAATACGCAAAGAAGTTTCGCGTCGATCCGATCACCGGTAAGAACAACTACGCGATCGTCCAAGCCGAAGACGAGCTCGCCGCGATCGGCATGGTCATGGGTGCAAGCTGGAACGGTGCTCGGTCGTTCACATCGACCAGCGGTCCCGGCGTCAGCTTGATGAACGAATTCCTCGGACTTGGCTATTTTGCCGAGATCCCGACCGTGCTGATCGACGTGCAAAGAACTGGCCCTTCGACCGGAATGCCGACGCGAACGCAGCAGTCAGATATCTTGCTCGCGGCGTACGCTTCGCACGGAGATACAAAGCATCCGCTGCTTTTTCCCGCCACAGCCAAAGAATGTTTTGAGATGACCGCCGACGCTTTCGACCTAGCTGAACGCCTGCAAACCCCAGTCATCGTCATGACCGACCTAGACCTCGGCATGAACGACCACGTCACCGAGCCGCTCGAATGGGACGATTCACGTGTCTATGATCGCGGCAAAGTGCTGACGTCAGAACAGATTGACAGGATCTACGCCGCACAGGCTGCCGTATTGGCTTCCAATGGCAACGGGAATGATGTTCTCGAAAGCAGTTCGGGATTGACCGTAGATGATGGAAGCGACGAGACTGCCGGACAACCGCTCGAACAGTTCAAAGGAAAATTCGGCCGCTATTTGGACATCGACGACGACGGCATTCCATACCGCACGATCGCCGGCACACACGCGACACGCGGAGCCTTCGTCACGCGCGGCTCGTCCCGCGACGAATACGGCGTCTATACCGAAGACGGTGCCGCCTATCAACGCAACATGGACCGCCTCACGAAGAAGTGGGAAACAGCCGCGACACTCGTGCCGGGGCCGGAGTTCTACGGAGATGGCGAAGAGACGAAGAATCGTGACGGCGTCATATTCTTTGGAACCTCGACGGATTCGGCTCTTGAAGCATTGGAACAACTCGACGCCGATGGAATCAAGCTCGACGCAATGCGGCCACGTGCCTTTCCATTCGGCAGATCATTCCGCGACTTCGTCGATTCGCACGACCGCATCTTCGTCATAGAACAAAACCGCGATGCTCAGTTCAAAAGCTTGATGATGATCGAACTCGGTGTTGATGCATCGAAACTGGTGTCGGTTTTGAATTATGATGGTACACCGATCACGGCGGATGATATTTATGGGCAGATAAAGGGAAAGATATAAAATGGTCAAGCGTTACACGAAACTTGTTTTTTCTTCGATCTT
The DNA here is from genome assembly GCA_038256005.1 of Pyrinomonadales bacterium. GTDB lineage: Bacteria > Acidobacteriota > Blastocatellia > Pyrinomonadales > Pyrinomonadaceae > OLB17. The sequence goes on along the minus strand of JBBSKW010000150.1, from coordinate 70 downwards.
CGTTCTAACACTTTCTATTCTTACGTTGGCTTTAAGTCAAACTTCGCATGGCCAGACAAGGATTGATGTT
>JBBSKW010000149.1:0-8062 GCA_038256005.1 Pyrinomonadales bacterium | reverse complement strand
GCTAACAGAAGAGCGCAGCTGTCGCACGCCGCGGAGTGGCCGGACACAACCGCAGATTCGTTTGGCGAAAGTTCGCCGTCAACAAATGCCTGAATTGTCCCGATCTCTAAACACTCTTCTTTCATAAAACCTCGTTCCCCGACTTGCCGTAGAACCGCATGAATTCCGATCTTGCCCGTGCCACAAAAGTTCCGATGCTGCTTTCGTTGAGCGATAAACTTTCGGCGATCTCTCGGTAACTTAAACCTTGCTGCTTTAATACCAAACAACTTCTGAGCGGCTCTTTTACTTTCGACAAAGCCCGGTTCACCTCGCTCAATTCCGCTTTTTGCTCGTATTCCGTTTCAACCGAAAATCTGCCATTTTCCTCTACTTCTTTGACGTAATTCTCTTCCCGCGTGTTCGCCCTTATATTTCCGCGAACGACGTTTTTGGCCAGGTTTAATGCGACCCTTATTAACCAGGGCTTGAGCATTTCCATATCGGGCAGCTCGTCCAGATGCTTGTACAGCCGGATGAACACCTCTTGCGTTACATCTTCGGCAAGGCCCGGATCGCGCACGACAGACTTGGCCGCGCGGAACACAGTTCGATGGTGGAGCGAGAACGCCTCCTCAAACTCGATCCTTTCTTTTGCCGCGGCGGCTGATGTTTGCTCGGACATCAAGTCCACAAGAATTTCCGTCGAATCTCTCATTTTCAGCATCGATCAATGCTTTTCACAACAAAGATACACCACAAAACGCGTATTTGTGACAGGTTGGCTGATCAAAAACGAACAAAATTTGCTTCTTGCGTAAGCTCCGCGGGAAACACTGATTCGCCGAGAGCCGAAACGATAAAATTATGGCTTTTCTCAATTTCTTCGAACAACCCGGACACTTCCGGCGGCAGATTTCCGGGCTCGTCACGCTTGATGTAGGCTGGCTCGATCATCGCCAGACGTCGTAAACTTTCGTGCAAATGCCTAACGCCGATGCCGTATTCGCCGACCTCGGAGCCGATGACAAGCCTAATCTCGGCCTGATCTTCGGTAAAATGAGCGATCAATGAGGCTGTCCGGCTAACGCCGCGTTCAAACTTTTCGGAATGAAGAAGATCTCGACCCGATTGTTCGGCTTCGATCTTCGAGCGAAGCGGAAGCCGTCCGCGTCGGCCTTCAGGCAATCGAAGATCAAAGAGTATCGTTACTTTTTTGTCGTTCTCGGCAGAAAACTCTCGGACGATAATGTTCCCGGTCTTCGCCGTCGCCTTCCAGTCAACTCGCCGCATATCGTCGTTAAAATGATATTCGCGAAGAGCAAGTAGCTCTTGCCCTGAACCTCGCATATTTGCGACCAGTTTCCCGGCATCGAGCTGCAGATCGACAGTGTCCGGCCAATGCGGCTCTATCTTTGGAAGCACGATCAGCTCGGTCTCCTTCGCCGGAAGTCTGCGTCGATGACGGAAGAACGCGAACGGAAACTTTGTCGATACCTCAAAATCCCGAATCACCAGTCGGCCTCGTTTCTCGAAAATGTGGATCGCCCGCGTTTCGACCGTCGAGTTTCGTGGAACGTGTACAAAATACTCGAGCGTTCGGCGAACGATGGGCGGTTTCGAAAGCCTTTCAGCGATCGAACCGGGAAGCAATTTGCGGAGCTCGGAAGCAGCGATCGATTCGCTTCGTTCGGTTCCGCGAACTTCGGCGACGACCGAGTTTCCCGAAAACCAGCGTTTTCGGTTATTAACGCTTACAAAGATCGGCGTCTCTTCGCCGGCAAAGATCGTTTCCGGAAATCGCATCTTTACATCGAGTCTCTTTAGCGAAATGCTGCCCCCGATAAACCCTACGAACATCGCCGCTACAAGAAATGAAAAGACGATAAAGAGAAGATTGTTTCCAGTGTTCCAAGCAGAAAAACCAACGATAGCGATAAGACCTGCGACAATTCCGCCGCCGAGCGTAAAATCGAAAGGAAGGTTTAGTTGCGATGCTTCTTTGCTTGCACTCCGGGCAAGCGGCGGAACCACGAAGATCAAGATTATCAGAACGAACACCAGCGAAAGCCCAGCCGCAATTCCTGCGATCCTCGGATTATTCATCCGATGGGCAAGCAAGGTCAGCCCGGCAAGAAACATCCCGCCGAAAACCACGACCGTGCCCATCGCAGCGTTTCGGATATCGCGGATACTAAGAAGCTGTCTGATGCTGGATAGATCCATTGACGAGGTTGAAAACTAGATAGGCACAGCAACGCTTTGAAGAATATCGGTCAGTGCCTTTTCGGCTTCGCGGTTACGGTTCTTGAGGCCGGAAGCTCGTGTATTGACGATCACGCGATGTCCAAAACACGGTACGACGAGACGTTTGATATCGTCGGCGATACAGTAGTCACGGCCTTCGATTAGGGCGAGTGCCTGGGCCGAACGGAACAAAGCGAGCGAGCCGCGAGGGCTGATGCCGAGTTCGAGAGCATCATTTGCGCGTGTAGCTTTCACGATCTCGAGCAGATAATCGACGAGAACTTCATTGACCTTTACCAAGCTGACACGATTCTGTATCTCGAGCACTTCATCTTGGGTTAGTACCGGCTTAATAAATTCGATCGGATTCGACCTTGCGCGATCCATCAATATTTGCCGCTCTTCGTTTTGGCCGGGATAACCCATATGAACGCGTAACATGAAGCGATCTAGCTGCGATTCCGGCAGCGGATATGTGCCGTGATGTTCGGAAGGATTTTGCGTAGCCAGTACCATGAATGGAAGTGGCAATGGCCGCGACAATCCTTCTACCGTTACTTGTTCCTCGGCCATCGCTTCTAGCAAAGCTGACTGCGTTTTCGGCGTCGCACGGTTGATCTCGTCCGCAACGACGACATTCGAAAAGATCGGTCCGGGCCGCCATTCGAATGTGTTGCTCCGTTGGTCGAAGATCGAAAGGCCGATCACATCCGACGGCATTAAGTCCGACGTAAATTGAATTCGATGAATACTTAAGTCCAACGCCCGTGCCAACGCATTCGCAAGCGTCGTCTTTCCAATGCCCGGAACGTCCTCGATCAACAAATGCCCGCGGGCAAATAGCGTCACGAGTGCGAGCTTTACCGTTTCGCTTTTGCCGCGAATGACCGTTTCGATCGTTCTCTGAAGTTCGGCGATCTTTTCGACGGCTACGTCGCTCGTTGCTTTCCTAGGTTCGACGGCTGCGGTTTCGGCTGTTATCCAATCTCTCATCATTTAGGTGAACGCGGCGCAGGTACAATAGAACAGTTTACAGGAAAATCGATGCGTGCAATAGGCAAAACTTTGCATCGATCGATTCTGAACGGCGAGCCGGTGCCATTGCCTCGGTATCAAACTTATTTGAATTTCCACCTAAAACGAACTAAACTTTTGGAACAGTAGCGTTCGTTATGCGTGAAACAAACGTTTGAGGTAAACGAAAAATATGAGTAATTTGAGAAACGGTGTTCGCGACCAAAGAGGTTTTAACCTGATCGAGTTGATGATCGTTATCGCCATTATCGGGATTCTTATCGGTGTCGGCACGATCGCCTGGGGCGCAATGATCAAAGCAGGTAATGAGACCTCGGCTACGCAGACGTTGGATCGTATCAGAACGTTTCAGGCCCAATATGCTTCGCGGAATAAGGGCAAATTTGCTAATTTCCAACAGCTTGTAACAATTGCCGGGTTGGACGAACAATTTTCAGCCGAACGGCCCGTCGTTAACGGCTATATCTTCACCCTGACCGTTGAGGAGCCAACTGACGCAAAGCCTTCGTTCTATTCCATAGTCGCCGAGCCGCAAGTTCCGACAGGTGTTTCGGCGACCGGAAACCGTTATTTCTATTCGGATTCTGCGATCGGTTCGATCAAAGCAAATGATAGCGGCCCGGCGAACGCCGAATCACCGTCGATCTAATTTCGGCCGTCTTAGCTCAGTGGTAGAGCACTCGCTTCACACGCGATAGGTCGGAAGTTCGAATCTTCTAGACGGCACCAATGTTTTCAATAAGTTACAGGAATCGGTAAACCTGTGAGATTGCAATCCCACCCAAATTCCCACCTAATACGTTCTGGAAAGTTCACTTTTGGTCGTTTTGAATGATTTGGATAAACAAGAAATGAAAAAACTACTACCACTGTTTATTTTGATGTGCTCGGTTTCGGCGTTTGGGCAAAGTATTCAAGAAAAGATAGCAAAACTTGAAAAGCCGAAGTCTTATAAAGTCGATTACGACAAATTTAAGGATCAATCAACTGTCTTTACTCCGACAACTCTACAAAAAAGAGCGAAAGGACTAGCTCCCGGATTCGGAGTGCAGGTTGGAATCACGTTCAAAGGGATAGAACCTAAAGACGGCGTTCTCTACTGGATCGCATTTGCGAACCGCGATACCGAATGGCAGATGCTCAATGTCGACACAGCGATTCTTTTGGCAGACGGAAAGAGGATCGATCTAACAGGGGGAAAGCGAACCAGCAATGTTAGCTCTGGCGGAAGGTTAGGAAGGATTACCGGGTCATCGGGTTGGGTAGATGAAAGAATGGTTTTTTTCTTACCGGCGGAAGTTGCGCGAACTTTGTCCGAAAGTAAAGTTGTCGAAGTCCAAATCGGCAAAATTGAAGTAGTCTTTGTTAACGACACCCTTATTCATTTGAAAAACTTGATCTTTCTGGCAACTTAATGGGACCCGGAAAGCCCATTTTTTAATTGCTTCGATGCGAATCTTTTATTTGGGCTATTTCCCTAATTAAGGTTTCGTCTTTCATTTACTTGAATGAGTGAGAGGAAACGTCATACACCCAACGTCGCGCCTTTTTCTCATTTGATGTCTGAAATTCTACAAACGCAAATCCGGCACGTTCGTATGGCATCTCGGCACTTGTTTCGTTGATGAATCTTTCCAATTTCTCTTTTGTCATTAGAAAATGAGTAATCAAAAGTGTGTCTTGATTCTTACCTTTAAGCTCTACGACGTAACCGCCTGTGCCGTTTAACTTAGACGCGAAATAGCGCCGCTTGTCTAGCTTTTGAGACTCCGACCAGACCACAGGTGTTTTTGATGGTACAGAAGTCTTTACAGACGAAGGCTTTTTTGAAAGGGTGTTTGTGATAAAAGTGCCTGCCAGAACAATACTCGCCAGAACAACGCAAACCGCAACAACGATTGATCCCAGAAGATGGTTCGAAATAAAGTCGCCAATAAAATCAAATGGCTGACTTTTTTGCCCGACATTTGCTCTTTTGACCGCGGCCAATTCAAAAGCCTTTTGCTCACGTTGATATAAAGTTGGGTCTGCAAGATACTTAGTCGCTGCGGTATATCCACAGAATGAACACCGCCAGTGCTGATTGTCGGATAAAGCGGATATTATCCAAATCGGCAGCCAAAGCCCGCAGAGAAATACTGAGGCCAGAATATGCGGCGTATGATTCATCGTCGGCTGCTGGAACAGCTTCATTTGACGGCATTGCGCACAAAAGAAACTTGCTTGGTTCAAAAACTTTGCTCCTTATAGTGGTATATCCGAATCATCCGACTTATCGAGGTTTTTCTTCCTCAATGATGTAACCGTCCCCAGCAGGGATGAAAAGTAAGGGGTGTCCGGTTTCGAAGACCCCGAAGAAAAGAGTTTTCGTTTTCTTTTCAACCGCAATATTTATAAACGAAGCCGCAGGCCCCATTAAATCGTCAACAAATGCAACCCTAAACCCGCCCCCTTTAAGTCCATTAAAAATTACTAAGGTTAATGGAGTTTCTGGGCTGTGTTCGTCAACGCGCGTTTTCGTTTCATCTAAAGGCCATTCGGGTTCGCCGTCTCGGTGCAAAAGAACCGCAAAATCTATCAAACGGTCTCCGTTTAGGTCGCCAACGGAGTAGTTCGGCTTAAAGGTTTTACCGAACTCGAAATCAATACGTACAGTTTTCAGATATTCGTCGCTCAAGACGAATTCCTGCCTAAACCGACGATTCTTATTTGACGATAAATATTTCTCTAATGCCGCTGCGTGGGTTGAGTGTAGATCCCGAACCGTTGTTTGAGAGAAACCGGCGGCGGCAAAGGCCAGAATAGCGAAACTGAATATTATGGTTCTCATTTTTTTGAGCTTCTATCAACATAAGTTTTACCACCGTTCCTATCGATTTAGTAGCAACCACCGAGCGGCCATTTATCCTTTCGAGGTAGTTTCAAGTAATTGCCTCCATAAATTTCGACCACCCGCTTGTTATAGAGAAGAGTCCCCGGGCGAACGTGACTATGGCATAACAGACATACTCCGTTGATCTCTTTAGGCCTCTTCGCCTTAATAGGATCGCCGCCAAGGGTTGCCCTCAAGACTGAATCAAAATATCGATCAAAGCATTTACAAAAAGCATCTATAAACGGAAGTTGTGCTCTAAGTTTTCCTAATCGAGTTGAAAGGTTCATTGTCTTTTTTCGTCGCAATATTGAAGGTTGCCGTGTCCGGGTTGCGGGTTAAAGTCTGTTCGCCCGCCTCAACAAATTGAATAATAATCACCTGTTTGTCGAAGGGCTTATTGCAGCGTTCGCAAATTTCCGGTTGAGGCGGTAGCGGCAAGCCGTCTTTCATTGGCAGGCCGTCGCCCTTTTGGAAATAAACTTCGTTTGCCGGATACGAAACACAGCCGCAATGCTCTGAATCGTTTCCCAGCGGCCGGGCTTCAAGTTTCGTCAATCTATATTCGATGTTCATTTTCTAAATTCTCCAGCCGTCCTAAAATATCGGCCATTTCAATTCCTTTGAACGCCATTTCGAGAATGATCTGAGCCGATCTGATTTCCGCTTGCGGATTTTCGCAGCTCATATACCTTTTGAGCGTGTCCACCGCTTCGCACGTCGCTTGCTGTAAGGCGGAAACGAGCAGAGCGGATTTCTCCTGAATCTCGGCGTTTGCGAGTTTCCGCTGGGTAACGTCACGAGCGATGCCCTGGACACCCACCGGGATGCCGTTTTCGTAAATTATTCTTGTATTGACTTCGACCTGTATGCCTTGGCCGTCTTTTGCAATCAGCTCAAGTTCATAAGCTGTTTTCTCCTCGCCCGCAAGTTTTGCCGCGATCATTGCCTTCGCTTTTTCAAGTTGTCCGACAGGAATCGTGTCGCCAATATTCATCGCCATGATCTCAGCGTGTGAATAGCCCGTAACTGTTTCGGCCGCCCTATTTGCAGAGGTATAGTTGCCCTCCAGATCGTGGGTATAAATAATATCGAGCGCGTTTTCCACGAGTTCACGATAGCGTTCTTCGGATTCCTCCAGAGCCTCTTCCGCTCGCTTACGTTCGGTAACGTCAAGTGAAATTCCGATAATACTCTCGACCTTACCTTCCGTGTTCTTTAGTGGTGTGTTCGTCACAAAGATGGGAAAGGAGGTGCCTTTACGGTTCTGAACGATAAACTCACCAGACCAACTTTCGCCGCGCTTCAAGGCCTCAAGAATTTCGATGCCCTGTGCACGAGTCGCGCTTGTCGGAGTGACATCTACAATGTTTCGGCCGAGGACTTCGGATGACGGCCATCCGTACATCTGCTCGGCAAACCTGTTCCAATATGTGATATTTCCGGTTGGGTCGGTAACGATCACAGACTGTCCGATCGAATCGAGTATCACCGAGTGAAGCTCCATTTGAAGTTCCGCTGTCTTACGATCAGTGATGTCACGGATCATCGCCAGCAGATTGCCGTCGGGCATGATCGTTGCGATCACCTCGCCGGCAAAAACTGAACCGTCTTCGCGACGGAAATGCCACTCGCGGTTATAGTCAGGCGTAGATTGTACGCGAGCAAAGTCTGAATCTAGTTCATGTGCCTCTGCCCTGACAACAATGTCGCGGGCGTGCATGCCGATCAGATCTTTGTGGTCGTAACCGAGCATCTGACACATACTTGCATTCACGTCGAGGTAATAATCCTCGGGACTCGAAATAATAATGCCGTCAGGCGCGTATTCAAAAAGAGCTCGATAACGGTCGTCACTCTGCTGGCGCTCGAGGTCTGCCTGCTTTTTCTCGCGGCGATTTTCCGATGCGTGGATCTCCCGTTCGATCG
>JBBSKW010000148.1:0-8120 GCA_038256005.1 Pyrinomonadales bacterium | reverse complement strand
TACGGGGATGAAACTGAGGATGGCGGACGTGTTGGTTTCGACAATGACTTTACCCAGAGGAATACGACTATCATGTCCTGGAACTGCATCCACCTCGCACGGATCTTGAAAGAATGCGGCGGCATCCCAAACAAGGGAAATGACCGCAACGCATGGAAATCCGGCGAACGCTTCGGATTCGAAAACCCGACGGATAAATTAGGGTAAAATGCACTAAATGCTATCTTAGCCGTAAACGCCAATACCACCAGAGGGCGTGAAATACGGTAAAGACATCAGCGGTAAAGTTGTTTCTAATCCGAACATTGGATACGGCTACCGCGACCATAAGTACGCCGATGGATCGATCAGTGAGTTTTACCAGATCGGCCTGAGTGCAAACAAAACCGGGATCTCTGTCCAGATCCTCGGTATCGAAGACAAGAAATACTTGGCCGAAACCTAAGGCAAAGACCTCGGGGGCGTCACCGGGTATTGCATCAGGTTCGCGGGCTCTAAAAGACATAAACACCGATGTACTCAAAGCGGCAATACGATTTGGGTTTGAGAATACGAATGAAAAAGCGTGAGCTCTGATGCTTGAGCCGAAATAACACAAAGGGCTTCAAAGAAGGATTGTTGCGGCAATGAACAACCTGGAGGAACTGTTGGCGAAGTTATCGCATCAATAAGTTTGCTGTGTGGTTTTGCGTTGGGTGAAAGCTGTAGCTTACATTCGAGCCTAGAGGAAAGATGTCAGGTTACAAATACGATTGGACATGTCCCAACTGTGGCACATATCTACAGCTAAAGATGCGGGTGACTCAAACGAAACGCAAATGTCCACATTGCGGCTTTCGCGTTACGCCTGAGGAAATTGACCGTCAAGCCTGGTATCGCGGGGTGGGTTGTCTAATCATCATCGGCCTCGTTTGGCTGCTATGCACGGTTCCCGCAGGGACGATAGCTGGGTTGTTCCAAGGTCTCATATATTTCATAGTCGGTCTCGCCGTAATTGCCGTTATCGCGTTTGTCGTTTACGTGAGCTACAAGGTTTATGACAACAGGCGTTCCGAAAGCAAGAAATCGGAATTTCTCGATTCCAGTGACTATGGACTAATACGAGATTTCGCAAGAAGTGAAATGATATATGAAGAAGGAACCCACGAAAAACTGCATACGTTACTTCAGCAGCGAGGGTGGGATCTTCCAGCAGACGAAATAAATAGTCTCGTCGAGAAAGAGTCAGAAGACTTCTTTCGGGGAGAGCAGACTAAATGGATTACCGACCAGATTGGTGGTAAGAATCCCACCAATCGAGACGCATACATCAGTGCGTACATCGAACTAAGTCATCCCCACGAGGACGAATACATTCATGTGCTTGCAGGTTTCCTCAAAGTCGCCGAGTCTGACTATCCAAAATTGAGGGAGGAGATAACAAGATTTACAACTCGTGCTGAGCTAGGCGAATTCGAGCGCAAACTGCGCGACGGAACACTTGAAAAGTAGATACCTTACAGCTGGAGCCATAGCGAAAAGGACTTGAATAATGAGAAAGATAATTGCAAGTGAGTTCATGACGATCGATGGTGTCATACAAAACGAGGAAAATGACGGCGACGGGTTTAAGTATGGCGGGTGGTTTTTCCCATATGCGGACGAGGTTAAAGGCGCGGGCAAAGTTACTAATGTATAATGGCCACATGAATACTGTCATTGAAACCAATGTTGTTTCTTCGTCGCCTGAGGTGATGAGTGGTGCCGTGGTTTTTGCGGGTACTCGGGTTCCGGCGCAGAGCCTTTTGGACTACCTTGCGGGCGGACATACGCTTGAGGGATTTTTGGATGACTTTCCTACTGTTAAGCGTGAGCAAGCTGTCGGACTTCTACATGAGCTAAGTCATTCATTGGAATTGGCGCTCGAGAAATGAGAATTCTTATAGACTAGTGCCTTCCCAAAAAGCTAAAACTCGAACTTCCGGATCATTTTGTACAAACCGTTCCTGAGGCTGGTTGGGCCTCGAAGCAGAATGGCGAATTACTCCGGCTCGCCGAAAAGGAATTTGATGTTCTCCTCACTAACGACCGGAACATCGAACATCAACAAAATGTGAAACAATTCGCTCTTGCCTTCATCGTTTTGGCCGCAGCAACGAACGACATCAACGACCTCATACCATTGGTACCTGCCGTCAAAACCGCATTGAAGGATATCCAACCGGGCGAGATCAGATCAATTCAACACGACTGAGCCATGAGAAAGCTAATTGCAGCTGAATTCATGACACTTGATGGTGTCATATAGAACGAGGAGAATGACGGCGACGGCTTTAAGTATGGCGGGTGGTTCTTTCCCTGCGCGGACGAAGTGACGGGGGCCGTTGGCAAGAGTGGCTGGCTGAGCCGATAGATCTGCTGTTAGGGCGAAAGACCTTTGACGGCTGGGAAACGTATTGGCCGACGCATTCGAGCCTTCTGGCCGAACGTCATGACCGTGGGCGAAGTTCTGAATAAATCTTGCGAATTTGCCTATTCGGGCGAGGGCGGGCTTTGTTTCTCAAGCCGCAAACGCCAGTACCACCAGATGGCATGAAATGCGGCAAAGACGCCGACGAGCATCCAACCGATCCATGGATATCGGAGACCGCCCTCGATCACCGACCATACGAGGCCGACGGTGGCGAAGCCCGACCAGATGATCTTTAACTGCAGCATTCCTTTGAATGATTCGATGCCCGCATTTCGACCTAGCCACGATTCCACGCCGATACCAAATAGCGCAGCAGCGACGAGACGAGCAGCAAAGGGATCGACATCGACCCAACCGAAGAAGCCAAGCACCTCGCGGGGTGCGACGAATAGTGGCAAAGCCATGATCACATCGACCGCGAAATGCAGCACGAACCACGATTTTAGTGCGTTCGGAACGGTGCCATCGTTTGCGACAGATACAGATCTTTCGTTCATTGTCATCGTTGTTAGACCTTTAGCTTGCCGCGAAAACCGCGGGCGCCGTAGTAAGATTCGGCTCCATTGTGATAAGTAAAGACACGGCCAAAGCGGTAATCGCCGAAGATAGCACCGCCGAGCCGCCGAATATCAGAAGGCGTTTTGAGCCAACTCGAAGTCTTGATATCAAAATGTCCGAGCTGCTGTAGCTCCCAATATTCCTCTTCGCTCAATAATTCAATGCCCATCTCTGCAGCCATCCCGACGGCACTATTTTTAGGTTTATGTTCTTTTCGCAATTCGAGAGCTTCGCCGTCGAAACAAACGCTTCGGCGGCCGTTCGGACTTTCCTCGGCGCAATCATAAAAGATGAATTCGCCGCTCTTATTATCAAAGCCGACAACATCCGGCTCGCCGCCCGTCCGCTCCATCTCGGCAAGCGACCACAGTTTTTCGTCATTTCCCTCGAGCCTTGCCTCAATCTTCGCCCAGTCAAGTCCTTTATGGCGAACCATATTATTCGCAAAACGTTCTGATAACATTGCAATTATATCGACGGGTTTTTCGGACGATTCCAGTCTATTTTTCTTTGATTGCTTCATGGATCGTTTCTTCCAAAACCTTTGCGTCGATATCAGAAACCTTGTTGATATATAGACATATTCTTCTAATGAAGGCTTATTCTAGTTCGCTTTTCCTCCGAATAACAAGGCTGATAAAGTTTGAAAAAAAGACGGCCCGATTTCGAGCCGCCTTTTTAATTCAACCGATCGCTTTGACTTAAGCTACGTCAAATCGATCAAGGTTCATCACCTTGTCCCAGGCTGAGATGAAATCGTTGACGAATTTTTCCTGGCCATCGGTACAGGCATAGACCTCAGCGAGTGCCCGCAGTTCGGAATTCGAGCCGAAGACAAGATCGACACGCGATGCTGTCCACTTTGGCGAGCCGGTCGTGCGATCCGTACCGTTAAACGCTTCGCCCGCCGGTTCCCACTTCGTGCTCATGTCGAGCAGGTTGACGAAGAAATCGTTCGTAAGCGTGCCGGGACGGGCCGTGAAAACGCCGTGCTTTCCGCCGTCGTAATTTGCACCGAGAACACGCAAGCCGCCGACAAGTGCTGTCATTTCAGGAGCCGTCAGAGTCAATTGTTGAGCCTTATCGACCAGCATTTCCTCAGCCGGTGTTCGGTGATGACCTTTCTTGTAATTGCGAAATCCGTCGGCCTGCGGTTCGAGATACAGGAACGATTCGACATCTGTCTGTTCCTGCGACGCATCGCCGCGCCCCGATGTGAACGGAACCGTTACATTGTGTCCCGCATCCTTCGCAGCCTTTTCGATAGCGGCACAACCGCCGAGCACGATGAGGTCAGCAACTGAAATGTCCTTGCCGAAATCTTTCTGAATTCCCTCAAGCGTGCCCAGCACCGAACCGAGTTGAAACGGATTATTTGCTTCCCAATTCCTCTGCGGTTCCAGACGAATACGAGCGCCGTTAGCTCCGCCGCGTTTATCGCCATTGCGGAACGTCGAAGCAGACGCCCACGCGGTCGAAACAAGCTGAGAGACACTCAATCCCGAATCGAGAATCTTTGCCTTCAGTGCCGCAACGTCGCCATCGCTTATCGTCACGCCTTCGGGGATCGGATCCTGCCAGATCAATTCTTCCGCCGGGACTTCCGGCCCAAGATATCGACGCTTTGGCCCCATGTCACGGTGCGTCAGCTTGTACCAAGCACGTGCAAATGCATCGGCAAACTCGTCAGGATTCTCAAGGAACCGTCGCGAGACCTTTTCATATGCCGGATCCATTCGTAGAGCGAGGTCTGTAGTCAGCATCGTCGGCTTATGTTTTTTGTTGGGATCATAGGCATCTGGAATGATATCGTCGGCGTCCTTAGCAACCCATTGCTGCGCACCCGCCGGGCTTTTTGTGAGTTCCCATTCAAAGCCGAACAAGTTTTCAAAGTAGTTATTTCCCCACTTTGTCGGCGTCGTCGTCCATGTTACTTCGAGACCGCTGGTGATCGTATCAGCTCCCATCCCGGTGCCATGGCTGTTGTGCCAACCGAAGCCTTGTGCCTCGATGCCCGCACCTTCCGGTTCGACCGCGACGTTATCCGACGGAGCCGCTCCATGAGTTTTTCCAAACGTGTGGCCGCCAGCGATAAGCGCAACGGTCTCTTCATCGTTCATAGCCATACGGCCGAACGTATCGCGGATATCGTGTGCCGCGAGCAGCGGGTCGGGATTGCCGTCCGGGCCTTCCGGATTAACGTAGATCAAGCCCATCTGCACCGCGCCAAGCGGATTTTCGAGTTTGCGGCTGTGCACATCACCGTCGGCATCGTCGTCTGAAACGAGAACGCCATCACCTTCAACGCCTTCAGAACCGTCTGCATAACGAACGTCGCCCGCAAGCCACGTCGTTTCTGCTCCCCAGTAAACGTCTTGGTCGGCTTCCCAAACATCCGCTCGTCCTCCGCCAAAGCCGAAAGTCTTAAATTCCATCGTCTCAAGCGCGACATTACCTACGAGGATAAATAGATCGGCCCAAGAGATCTTTCGCCCGTATTTTTGCTTGATCGGCCATAAGAGGCGGCGAGCCTTGTCGAGACTTACGTTATCGGGCCAACTGTTGAGCGGAGCAAAACGCTGTTGCCCGCGACCGCCGCCGCCGCGTCCGTCGCCGATGCGGTATGTTCCCGCCGCATGCCAAGCGAGGCGAATGAAAAGTCCGCCGTAGTGGCCAAAATCCGCCGGCCACCAATCTTGCGAATCGGTCATCAGGTCAGCGAGATCTTTTTTCAGCGCCGCATAATCGAGCGTCTTGAACTCCTTCGCGTAATCAAAATCGTCGCCCATCGGATCCGACTTTTCGGTGTGCTGACGAAGAATGTTCAAGTTCAACATCTTCGGCCACCAGTCGCGGTTCGATCGAATGCTTTCGGTCGTAAAACCTATCGCTCCGCTCGTAAAAGGGCATTTGCCTGCACCGTTCTCGCTATTTCCGTTTTCTCCCATAATTGCTCACTTCCTCTTAGTTAATTTTTAAGATCAGATTTAATTTCGCTTGCTGCAATCAGGACATAATCCTCGCAGCGTTAGTTCAATGGTTTCAGGGATGAACCGCGAACGCTTGGCAGCTTCCTTAATCAATGCGTCGGGAATGTTAAGGTCAAGATCAACCAGCTTTCCGCAACTTCGGCATATCGCATGATCGTGCCGCGAAAGATTGCGATCGAAACGTGCTGCGTCCGAACCAAAGTTCACTTCGCCGATCAACCCTTCGGTTTTCAGAAAGCGAAGCGAATTGTAAACGGTCGCAAACGAGATTCCGGGCAATATGCCGCGAGCACTTTCAAACACCTCGTTGGCTGTTAGATGGTCCTCGGCCGCAAGTATTACCTGAAGCACGGCCTGCCGCTGCTTGGTCAACCCTCGACTTTCTATTTCGTTCATGGCTGATTCTTCAGATTTGAAGTGCGGTTAGAATAATTCCAATTCTAATTCTTGTCAAGGAAAGTTTGACGCACGTCGAAATAGATTGCACGATTGAGCGGAGTTCCCTTTATGCTGAAATTGCTCAATTTTAAATTCGCATTCGTTCTTCTTTACCTTTCTCTGGGTTCAGGACTGCTTGCACAGGATACACAGCCGCAAGAGATCAGCACAGCGACCCGATCTATCACGAAGCAGGAAAAACGGACGGTTCGGTTTGAAGAGGAAGGTGTCTATTTTTCTAACGAATTCGACGGCGCCCGGATGAATGACATTGAGAGGACTGACGATGGGCAGTTCGTCATCTCGATCCTACCGGAGAATGAGCCGATCAACATGAGCCCGTGGTACGCGTTCAGAGTCTGGTCGAAGAAGAAAAAAGAAATTTTCGTTCGGCTTGTTTACCCTGATTTCGCCGTACATCGCTACGATCCAAAGGTCAGCGGCGACGGCAAGACCTGGACGCCGATCGAACGCGAACGGATCACCGACATCGAAAAAGGATCGGCAGGATCGGGCCCGCGTTCGCGGCCGAAAAGCGTGATCATTAGGCTTTCAGTTTCTAAGAAACCGCTCTGGGTAAGCGCCCAGGAATTAGAGACCACGAAAAATGTATTCGAATGGATCGGCCGAACCGCGAAAAAAGGCAAGTTCCAAACCGAAGACATCGGCAAGAGCCGTGAGGGGCGACCAATACGAATGCTAAAGATCGGTAATACCGCGTCAAAAAATATGATGCTGATTATCTCTCGTCAACATCCGCCCGAGGTCACAGGCTATTTTGTCATGAGATCGTTCGTCGAAAAGATCGCGGACAAGTCGGAATTATCGAGAGCCTTTCGAAAGGATTGGGGCATTTACGTCATTCCGCTAATGAACCCTGACGGTGTTGACGCAGGCGCCTGGCGGCACAACGATGGCGGCGTCGATCTAAATCGCGATTGGTCCGAGTTCAATCAGCCGGAAACTCGTGCCGTACGGGATTTTTTAAGACGAAAAACGAATGAGACCGGCGGCAAATTCTATTTCGGGATCGATTTTCATTCGACCTGGAATGACATTTATTATCCTTTCAGCAATATTTACGAAGGGAATATGCCCGGGCTAGTAGATGATTGGATCGCAAATATTCAAACCGCTCTACCCGGTTACGAACCAAACATTCAGGGAAATTCGACCCTGCTTCCGACCCGCGTTTCGCGCAATTATTTCTTTGATGCGCACGGAATGGAAGCTATCGTTTTCGAGATCGGCGACAATACGCCGCGTGATTTCATTCACAAAAAGGGCGAGGTCGGTGCCGAGGAATTGATGAAACTCTTGGCTTCGCGAACCAAATGAAAACCCGTCCAAAAGATTCATTGATTCGCATTCTCCAAAACGCCTATTCCGGCGAGGTTGCGGCGGCTTATGCCTATCGCGGGCATTGGAAGTCGCTAAAGGATTCGCCCGAACGCGAGCACATCAAACAGATCGAGGAAGAAGAATGGGATCATCGCCGCCGGGTTGGTGAATGGCTTGAAAAACTCGATGGGAAGCCGCGTGCCATTCGCGAAAAGGTCTTTTGGACCATCGGCCGTACGCTTGGGCTTACGTGCTATATTTCGGGCTGGTTTATGCCGATGTATTTCGCCGGGCGGCTCGAAAGCCAAAACTCCGCCGAGTACGAAGAAGCCGCCGAATTT
>JBBSKW010000147.1:0-8130 GCA_038256005.1 Pyrinomonadales bacterium | reverse complement strand
TGCGACTCCGTCCTTGACTGCGGACGTCACACCAGTTATTCCATCGGCTGTTAGTTTTGCCTGAACGGCTGTCTGCAGATCGGCGTCGCTCTTGCCGCATGCGGCCATAAACATAACCGCTGCAATAGTTAGTATTGTTAGAAACTTGATCTTCATTGTTCCTCCAGTTTTGAAACGTAATGACTTTACTTATGGAAGATCGCCTGCCCTGCTTGGAAAAGGAGCGATCGCGTCACAAAATCCGCCCCGAAATTGCGCGGGTTCATCAAATGAATGTGATGGCTAATATCTTGGTGTATCCGGCCGGAAATATCAACTAAAAATATCGGTTCGTTAAGAAAGGACCTGGTCCGCGATCTGTCCGGCGATCTCGTATGAGTTGAATTCCGGCCTAATGATGAAATGCCAATCGGCGAGACAATAAAAAGACTGACGAGACTCGAAAAGCTCGAGCGCGGCAGCCTTGTTTCGAGCCAATGGGCGCTCTTTCCGCGAATTCCGAATGTTCTGCCAGCAATGTTCGAAAGTAGATTCCAGCCAAACACTGGTCAGGCTGTGAGAACGAATGATCCCGCGATTTTCTTCGAGCGTCCAGGTGCCGCCGCCAAGCGAGATTATTCTCGCCTGCGTTTCGGTAAGCAGCCTAACAAGATGTTCGCTTTCGATCTTTCGATACGCCGGAAGCCCGTCGGCATCGATGATCTCGGCGATCTTTCGTTTAGTTTTTGCTTCAATAAAATTATCAAGATCGACCTGTTTCGAACGAGTCAAAGACGCAAGATGGCGTGCGACGCTGGATTTCCCAACGCCCATAAAACCGGTCAACACGATTCGCTTAGCTTCAACCATTTCTGTTACCGAACTGTAACCGATTGGAGTGTTTCGAAAAAATCGGGAAACGAAACTGCGGCAGACTCGGCACCGAGAATCGTAGTCTCACCAGTGGCGAATAGCCCGGCGATCGTGAATGCCATTGCAATACGGTGGTCGCCGAACGAATCGATCTCCGCACCTTTTAAATGCGAACGTTCGACCCGAAAACCGTCGTCGTACTCAGTCACATTCGCATTCATCCGACGAAGATTTTCAACGATAGAATGGATGCGATCAGATTCCTTCACCCGAAGCTCACCGGCTCCACGGATCTCAAGCCCGCTTTCAATCTGCGTGCCGAACACAGCAAGTATTGGCACTTCATCGATCATATTGGCAACGACCGGCCCGTCAATAATTGCCTCAGCTTGTGCGACCGCTCCTAATCCCCGGCCGACAACTTCGACGGTCGCGACGAGTTCTCCGGCTTGCTCACGTTTATCGCTCAAAGCGGTATCAGCTCCCAATCTTCGCAGAACTTCGAAAAGGCCGGTCCGCGTGGGGTTTATGCCCACATTCGGCATTACGATCCGCGAACCCTTTAGACAAGCAGCCGCGACTACGAAAAATGCAGCCGAGGAGATGTCTGATGGCACAGTCATGTCGCAGGCCGTCAGCCGTGAGCCGCCGCTCACTGAGACCCGCTTTCCCTTATCTAGATCTCTTACGGTAACGTCAACACCAAACCCGCGGAGCATTCGTTCGGTATGGTCGCGAGTGGGGACCGGTTCGATGACGGAAGTTTCGCCGTCCGCCCAAAGTCCGGCGAGCAAAACGCAAGATTTTATTTGTGCCGATGCGACCGGCAATGTGTATTCTATCGGCCTGAGAGCACCCCTTCCATTGATGATCAACGGTGCGTGTCCATCAACAGATTCGATGCTGGCGCCCATTTCAGAAAGCGGGCCAATTATTCGCTTCATTGGCCGCTTGCTCAAAGATTCATCGCCGATCAGGGTTGAACTAAAAGGCTGTCCTGCAAGAATGCCTGAGATCAAACGCATCGTTGTTCCACTGTTGCCGCAGTCGAGCGGGTTCGTAGGCTCTTTTAAGCCCCCGAGCCCGACACCATGGACAAGTACTGCCGTTCCGTTTAATTCGATATTCACGCCTAACGCACTTAGGCAATCGAGCGTTGATGAGCAGTCTTCGCTCGCGGCAAAGTTGTGGATGTTTGAGGTTCCGTCCGCGATAGCCGAAAGCATTGCAGCACGATGGGAGATCGATTTATCACCCGGCAAACCGATGGTTCCGGAAACCGATCTGGCACTAAGAATCTTCATCGCTTCAATTTTACGTTGAAATCCTTACTTTTGTCTTGACACGGATACGGTTAAGCCGATAACTTACAAGGACTAGCGTGACAATTGTTCAAGAATACAAACTACCGACTCGGATCGAATCGGTCGACGATGCCGCACTAAACGCTGAGCAATTTGCCCGCGATAACGGCTTTGGCGACGATGTCGTTTCGGCTATCGACCTCGCGGTTCGTGAATCTGTTGCTAATGCTGTAAAGCACGGTAATAAGTTCGACGAAAGTAAGCATGTTGAAGTTAGGTTTGCCAAACTCGATGAAGGGCTTGAGATACAAGTCCGCGATTTCGGTGCAGGTTTTGCGGTAGAAGAAATTCCGGATCCGACCGACCCGGCCAACCTGCTAAAGGCTAATGGCCGCGGCATCCTATTTATGAAGTCTTTTATGGACGAGGTTGAATGGGAACAGGCAAGCGGCGGTGGTATGCGGGTAAAAATGTTGAAACGGGCGTAGACCCCGGCAAAGTTTCGTAGACTTTGAACCAAAGTTGTTCTAAAATCGGCTTTCAATCTGATCACTATACTTCGAGGAGATAAAAATGTCTGATATAACAATTTCTGAACGCCAGGCGGGCGATGTTTCGATCCTTGACCTTTCGGGCAAGGTAACTATTGGTGAGGGCAGTGTTGCACTCCGTAACGCCATTCGCCGAATGCTTGGCGAAGGCAAGAGCAAGATCCTTTTGAACCTTGGCGGCGTTGGCTATGTCGATTCGAGCGGTATTGGCGAACTTGTGTCCAGCTTCACGGCCGTAAATAAGGAAGGCGGAACACTCAAATTGCTCAATCTGACACAAAAGATCCAAGATCTGCTTGCCATCACAAAGCTTTTGACGGTGTTTGACGTTTATGAAAACGAGGCCGAGGCACTCGCTTCGTACAACTAATTTTGCGGCAATCAGAAGCATTTGGGGGTAAGGGTGAGCGGCATCCCTTGCCCTCATTTCTTTTGCCAAGGCATCCCTGATCGTCCGATATTCATCAATTCTCTGTTGAGTCCATTCCGTTCGACGGCCGTATTTTCAAATGAAAGCGATATCAGCATTATTATTAAGCTTTGTTTTTTCTGTAAGTATGTTTGCTCAGGGCTCGCCCGTTGGATTCGATCTTTCGAACTACGGCGTTCGTATCGAACCGGACCGACGGGTGATGGCCGTTTTAGCGACTCTCGAGGCCGCTCGAACGACCAATTCAGCCGGCGAATCGGTGCCCGTCCTAAACACGCCTTTGTCAGCCCAAGGTGAAAAATTTCGCGATCAACTTAGAAGTGATCTAGCCCAGCTCGACCCGAAGCTCCGCGAACGAATTTCGCTCTTCGTCGTTCAGTACAAACGGCGGAATGCAAACCTGTCCGATGCGCAGATAACCGCATCGTTCATTTCGATGGCTTATGCATTAACGCCGGTCCCCGAACTTGCCGATCCGGTGGTGACAGTCGATCTACCCGGCAATTTGCTCGACGTTTTGGACTTTGCTCCGCTCGTTCGCGATTTTTATCGAGCGTCGAGTTTCTCGGCAAACCTTCCGGGCTACGTAAAAAACTATACAACGGTTGCTGATGGCTCGCTCCGACGTTCTACCGGAGACATGGTCACCGAGCTTCTTTCTTATCTTCAGACGCGGCCGCAGATCTACTATTCCGAATCCGTAAAGACCGAGACACAAAAATCCGGTGCCAAGAAAGCGACTCTAACCACCACCGGAAGACGCGAACGTGAACGACGGTTTATCGTTGTGCCGGAAATGCTAGCACCGACCGGCAATGTAGTGTTTTTAAATGTCAAAGACGATTACTATGCCGTCGTTCCGCCCGACACGGATGTAACGTTATCGGAAACGCGTCGAGCTTTCCTTCAATTCGTGATCGATCCCTTGGTTCTTGGTTCGGCAAAAGATATCGCTATCGTCCGCGACAATGTGAAAAAGTTGATCGACGAACAAAGGGCGAAGAATCCGCTAGTTTCCCCAGATGTTTTCCTCACGATATCGCGCTCACTCGTTGCAGCGATCGACGCAAAGCAGAACGAGAATCTTCGGGTGAAGATCGGCACCGCCCAGCTTCGACAAAAGATCGATACCAAAAAAACGGAAGACGAGAAAAAGCAGGTCTTTGCCGAACTCGAAAAATTCAAGGCTGAACAAGCTGATGAGACCGTTCTTCGACTCTCGGAAGATTACGAACGCGGTGGGACACTCGTTTTTTATTTCGCCGACCAGCTCAAGGGCGTTCAAGATTCCGGCTTTAACATCACAGCCTCGCTTCGGGAAATGATCCTTTCGATCGATACCACAAAGGAAACTGGCCGTTACGAGCAGTTTGCTGACGTTAGGAGACGTGCCCTCGCGGTCCGTGAATCGAGAAAAGCGAATCCGACTGAAACGATCATTGTCGAAAACCCCGTGACGACTCGGTTGCTGGCGATCGACAAGATCATCGAAGCAAAGAATTACGCTCAGGCTCGGGGTGAGCTTCGCGGACTCCTCGACAAAAATCCGTCAGACGCCCGCATCTATTACAACTACGGCCGCGTCACCGGGCTACTCGCTTCCGAACTGATCAAGCCTGAAGACGCACAAAAACAACGCGAACTTTTGCTTGAATCAAAGGTCGCATTTGAGAATGTGATCCGCATTGCAGCCGTTCAACGGACCGATGCCGCACTCGTTTCGATCTCATATGTTGCTCTCGCAAAAATTTATGAACACTACGGCGATGCCACTTATGCAATCGGAATTTATGACGCTGCGATACGAGTCGGCGACGTGAGCGGCGGAGCCTACAGCGAGGCGTTAACCGCAAAAGCCCGATTGTTGAAAGATCAGTAATGGTCGCGATTCGTTAGCATAAACAATAAATACATAAATTCGGGCGAGCCACTCGCCCGTTTTTTTGTCTCGAACGTTAACGGCGGTTCCCCCATCTTCGTAACTTCGACAGAATCTGATAGTTTGTAACCAATGTCTGAAAATGAATTTCGCAGCGGGTATGCTGCATTTATCGGCCGGCCGAATGCCGGAAAGTCAACGCTTTTGAATCGCATCGTCGGCGAAAAGATCGCGGCCGTCTCAAATAAGCCACAGACGACGCGGCACAAGATACAGGGCATTTACACCACGAAGGCGGGCCAGGCAGTTTTTGTCGATACACCCGGCGTGCATAAGCCCGGACATCTGCTCAACCGCCGAATGATGGCAGCGGTTCACGATGCATTACTTTCCGTCGATGTCGTTGTCCTGATTCGCGATGCGAGCGTTTCGACCGGAAACGGCGACCGGTTCGTGTTCGATCTCGTTAAACAATCCGGAAAAAAAGCGGTGCTCGTGCTAAACAAGATCGATAAGATCAAGAACAAGGGTGAGTTGCTACCGCTTATAGAGCTTTACGCACAGGAGTTCGAATTCGCCGAGATAATTCCCGTGTCTGCGTTAAAGGGCGAAGCGGTAACCGAGCTACTTGATCTGATAGTAAAGCATCTGCCAGAAGGCGAACCGATCTTTAAAGACGACGAGATGACAGACCAGACAATGCGGACGATCGCCGCCGAAATGGTCCGCGAAAAGATACTCGCGACGACCGGCGAAGAGATCCCGTACGTAACGGCCGTCGTTACCGAAAAGTGGGACGAAAGCGATCCCGAACGGATCGTCATCTACTGTGCGATCTACGTGGAACGAAATTCGCAGAAAGGCATAATCATCGGCAAAGGTGGGGCGAAACTAAAAGCGATCGGTACTGAGGCTCGTGCGGATATCGAAAAACTACTCGGTCGCCACATTCATCTCCAGCTTTTTGTAAAGGTTGTCGAAGACTGGCGAAACCGGGAACGCGACCTTGATGAAATGGGGATCCGAGAATGAGCGAGAAAAAGCAGGAATGGTTTTCGATCGAGATCACAGCCGCACCGACCGCGGCAGAGGCTATAGAGTTCGCTTTGAATTCGCTCGACGCCAAAGGCACATCGATCAACCACGTCCGCAAAGGGCCAACTGAAGACGTTGTCGTGATCGGTTACTTCGTAGATCTGCCGGATGAGGACCGCGTTCTAGATGAGATTCATTATGGCCTGCGGTCATACGGACACGATGACGAGTCGATCTCGAACATAACCAGAAATTCGGTCGAGAATGCCGATTGGCTAGCCGAATGGAAGAAGCATTGGAAGCCGACGGTGATAGGCCGGTTTGTGATCGCTCCGCCTTGGGAATCAGTGAACGACCCCGAAAAGATAGTCATTCGCATCGAACCGAACATGGCATTCGGCACCGGTACGCACGAAACTACGAAGCTTTGTGTCGCTGAGATCGAACGAGTGTTAAAAGATGGCGATACGGTGCTCGACGTAGGAACCGGTACGGGAATTCTCGCGATCGCCGCTGCTCTGCTGAAACGGACCACAAAGATCCTGGCATGCGATACGGACACCGACTCGGTCAAGATCGCGCGAGAGAATGCTGAGCTAAATGGCGTCGCAAGTTCGATCGAATTCTATGAAGGTTCTATCACGCCCGCCATAGGGACATTCGACGTTGTGATTGCAAATCTTACGATCGATGTAATCTTGCCGATCCTTCAGATGCTAATAGCCGCGACAGAAAAATCGCTGATAATGTCCGGGATCTTGGCTACACAACGCCCGCAGATAGAAGAAGCTTTGAGCGAGATGGGATTTGCAGAGTTTCAAGTTAACGAACTTGGTGAGTGGATCTCAGTGACTGTTGAGAGGGCTAATTCTCAGGCTTAGGCGTTGGCCGGGCGACCGGAATATCACCGTCGTCGGGAACTGTTACGAGCGGTGTTCGCGGTCTCGGCCTTGGACGAACCGGAGCGTAGCGAAACACCGGCGGAAGTTTTGGTGAAACGATCTTCGAAGGAGCAAGCGGCTGCGTTCGTTTTAAAATTGCACCGCCGCGACCCGCTATCCAAAGCTGTGTACCGCCGCGATACGAAACCGCCTGGAGCAGACGTCCGGTAATGTTAGGCTGCGATTCCCACGTTTCGCCGCCATCGGTTGTAACCAAGACCGTTCCGAATTCGCCGACCGCGATCGCCTCGTTTTCACCAACAGCCGAAATTGCAAACAAGTTCGCCTGAAGCGGCGATTCGACGTCCTTCCAGCTCAATCCTCCATCGTTCGACTTCAGGATCAGACCGTTCGCACCTACCGCATAACCAGTCTGGGCGTTATAAAAATTTACCGCATACAGATTCTCAGAAACGTTGGTCTTGATCGGCGACCACGTTTCGCCGCCGTTCATCGAGACAAGGATCGTACCGCGATCGCCGACTATCACGCCGTGATCTTTCGAAAGGAATTCGATATCTTCCAGCCACGATCGCGCACCGCCTGCGATCCGCTCCCAATAAGCACCTGCGGTAGTTGTCTTGATAATCGTCCCGTTTGCCCCGACCGCGAACCCAACGCGATCCGATACAAAAGATATACCAAACAGATCATCGGTAATTCCAGTGATGCCTTTGCCCCAGCTCGAACCCGAATTGATCGTCCGCAAAACAGTACCGCCATCGCCGACGACCCAGCCTTTTTCGTCCGTTAGAAAGTCTAGCGAATTAAGAGTCTTTTCGGTGTCCGTGAAAACCGGTATCCAATCGCGGCCGCTGTCGTTAGTGATCCATATTCTTCCACCGGAACCGACAGCAACGCCGATCTCGTCCGAAAACATCGCGAGATCGTTCACGTCTTCGCGGCCGCCCGCAAGCAGCCGCTGCCAACTGGACCCGCCATCATCAGTTCGGACGATAATGCCGTTTTCGCCAACGGCCCAACCGGTGAATTCGTCGGTAAAATGGAGCGATGCAAGCTTTGGATTGGTCCGCACATTGAACGGCAACCATGTTTTGCCTCCATCGCCGGTCATCCAGACTAGTCCGTTCGAATCGGACATAGAACCGCGTTTCGCGTCAGAGAAACAAACCGAAAG
>JBBSKW010000146.1:0-8160 GCA_038256005.1 Pyrinomonadales bacterium | reverse complement strand
GTCTTATTATTCTTTACGTCGCGGAGCAGCATCGCGTTGACCGCAGTGCCCTTCCAATTTAGCAACATCGCCCGCATCGTGTTCGCCGTTTTCGCGTCTCTGCGTTCAAGAGCTTCGATGCGGTCAACCACGCCGCGAACCAGATCGTCGCTCGGCGATTCAAGCTGAGCCGCTCCCATCCCGATCGTGACGCGGATGTCGCGGCTTCCATAAAACATGGCAGGGCCATTTGAGGCGTTTCTATTGCTACTTCCTGAGATGCCATCATCTTCCGTTGCTTTCGCAGCCGCTTCGATACCATCAACCAGTTCCTGAACCGTGAATCCGCCCGACGCGATTATCGCCTTAACCACCATGCCCTGTTCCCAGTCCGCGGTCTTTCCCAAGAGCCGTCTCAATGCCGGAACCGCGCGGATGTCCGCTTGCTTCTCAAGCGCCGAGAGAGCCGAGTATCTATAAGGATAAAAATCTTCGGCGGTGGATGCCGGCACCGCATTATTTGCCGATAGCATTGCGTTAGTTGCACTAGCCATCGCGTTGGCTCGAACATTTGCCATCGGAGCACGTAAAGTTGTTGAATTCGTCGTGAAGACCCGTGTATTGGCCGTAGCGTTCGTACTGGTCACCGCAGAACTTGACATCGTATTGACTGCACCCTCGATCTCTTCGATCATCCGTCTGCGTTCATTCTGCACCTCAGGCGAGGGTCTTTCATTCAGTATCTGAATAAGTCCCGGAACGCTGTCGGGCAGTTTCACATTCGCAAGTTCGCGGACCAACGCGCTTCGTGTACTACTATCCGGAGCCGCTAACCACTTCGCGTCTGACAACCACGGAAGCAATGCGCGGATGATCTCAACGTCCGGCGAACGCGTCAGCATTGTCGCCAGATTGCGTATGGCGGCGCTGCGAACCCACGGATTCTCGCTGCGGACGAGTTCGATCATCTTGTCCTTGTACTTCTCCACCGGCGAATTCACGATGATAGTCGTCAGGCCCGTATAACTTCCCATGTCGGCAAGCGTTTCGTCCGCAAGCAGCGAAAAATACCATTCGTCGCGGCCCGGCCATTCCTTTTCTACAACAAGAGCATCGAGCGCCAGATCGCGCATCTGATATGTCGCACTCCGGTTTTCGACCATCGCTTTCAGCTCGTCGCGATATCGGTCCGCATCACTGATCGAACTCCCCTGCAGCGCACGCCGGTAAAGCGCCCATGTCGCCGCGATCCGCGAGACTGGCTGGCTTTGGTCATTGTAAAGCTGATTTACGATGGGCTCGGCGCGGTCCCAATCATGCTTAGTTAGGGCCAAAAGCGAATCATGATCGGTGACGTAATTATTCGCGTCCTTTACCTTTGAAGCCTGGCGTTCCAGCTCGCCCGCGAAGTACGGGCTGTTATCGACCAACCAGTTTTTGAGCGCCACACGCTCGCCTTTGTCGAGCGAATTATCCGCCAGCGAGCGGTCGTAAATGTCTTTCAGCAATTCAGCGCCTTCAGGGTTATCGCGATAAAGATTTAGCAACCGCACCGCTTCTTTCGGGTTCGAACGCATCTCGGCCATCAGTCTCGCAGCAACGCGGGGCGTGGGCGCGATACTATGGCGAAGATCCGAATATCCGGCCGAGATCACCGACCAATAATCGATCAGGTCCTCGATCGGCGCATCGTCCTTCGGCGGATTGTTCTTATTGTAAAAGTCTTGATCGCGCGCGATTCCGCTAATGTGCACGAGCGGGTTCGGCGGCGGCGGTGCAGGCAGATTCAGCAGCTTCATCACCACGTCTTCTTCGGCGGCGGCCGCGCGTTCCATCAAAAACGCCGAACCGCCCGCAAGCAACAGCGTGCAAAGCAACAACGCGGAGAAAAAGTTTTTCATCTTGTGCTACCTCGATCCGTGGAAAGTGCCTGAGAATTGATAACCGAATTTCCCGAAAATTGCAATGAATCCGCTCAAACAATAGAATGCACAAGCTCACAATTTTTGCCGTTGCATGTATAAAACACTTGACCACACATAACACACATGTTACGCTTCCGCCTACGTTCGTTGCGAACGAACGCGTGAATTATGGCGAAGCGCGACAAAGATCTAGACCTTTCCGAAGCGGGCCGTTACGATTCGGCGATCGGTTGGGAGCCTGACGCAGAGCTCGAACAGAAAAAGCGGCTCGCGGTCGAACAGTGGAACACGCCGTATTCTGAGGTATTTGACATCAAGAACGGCCGCGAGCTTCGCCGCTCCGCGATAAAACCGGTGACCGAGATCTTTCCGCCTTTTTGGCGCGAGGGCGAACTTTGCGTTCTGACCGGCGAAGGCTCGGTAGGGAAGTCGCTCTTCGCAACCCAACTCGCCGAATGCATCGCTCGCGGCGAAAACTATTTCACAAAAGAGAGCGACAAGATTCACAAACGCAACCTCGGTCGGCGGATCATCTACATCGATTTCGAACGCACACGGACACAGTTCGACGAGCTTTACTCGGCCCGAGGCCGCCGCTATCCGTTCGCCTCGCGTTTCAAGCACGCTCCAATTAACCCGGATATGAATGTTTCAAAAGAGTACGAAGGCAAACTCTGGAAGCTCTTTCGCGATCAGGTCGGAGCACTCGCCGCCAAATCCGAACAGCACAACCTCATCGTTATCGACAACGTCGATTATCTCTCGCCGACAGACGGGCGTTCCGGCGTTTCGCGAACCCTCAAGACCCTAAAATTTTGGACGCAGACGCTAAACTGTTCGATACTCGCGGTCGTCCACGCCCGCAGCCGTACGGGCTCTCTGCGGCCGCTTTCGGTGAACGACATGTCCGGCAACCCGCACGCGCTCCGTTTTGCCGACAGCGTTTTCGCCATCGGCCACACGCCGATCGGGCCCGAATATCGCTATCTGAAACAATTGCGTTCGCGGTCCGCACCGCCTATTTATGATGACAAAAACGTCGCGGTTTTCGAGCTAAAGCGTATGGCAAAAGCCGGCTTCGCGTCGAACGTTACTAGGGCAGATCAGAAAATACTGCTGGAATCCGGGGAAGAACCGCGAACGACGAATTATGAATTACAAAAGTTTGATCCTGCTTTTCTCGGATTTGAATTCCAGGGCACGGCTCCCGAATCTCTAATGCTCCGCGACCTCGCCGCCGAAGCCGAACTCGCCGATCGAGCCGAAGAACGCCGCCGCCTCGCCGAAGCAAAACGTGTCAACCGCCTCCGCCAAACCTCCGCCCGGACCGCTCTTACCGAAGGCATCATTGACGGCTCCTTCAACCGCTACCTGCTCGGCAAATAAAAAAACACCTTCTTTAGGATCAAGCTTTCGATTCGATCCTTTCCCGAATCCACTCGATCAGTTCTTCTTCCGACAGGGTCCCTTCGGCCAGCGATAGAAACGTAAGGTACTTGTCCGGCGGCGTGGCGTTTAGCTGAAAGCCGTTGAGGATCAGAAAAGTTCGACAGGCGACAAGCGAGGTTCGCTTATTGCCATCAATGAACGGATGGTTCTTAACGATTCCAAAAGCATAAGCGGCGGCGAGCCGTGCTATATCCGATTCCGGCTCATAGGCAGCAATATTTTTTGGACGGCCGAGCGCGGATTCGAGCAGGCCGATATCCCGCACGCCATCGCCTCCACCGTGTTCGGCCAACTGACGTTTGTGCATCGCGAGCACAGCATCGATGTGAAGCCACTTCATTCCGCTAGTTTCCGAAGTACGTCTCGGTCCTCACGCATGACTTGCTCAGCGATCTCCATCTGCTCTACGAATTCTTCATCGTAGGAACGCAACTCGATGCCGTTCGGCGTCTCGGTCGCAAAAAGCGAATCGCCCTTCTGCACCCGTAACCGCTCCAATATCTCTTTCGGCAACACCACACCCACCGAATTCCCGACCGTCGTTATCTTTAACTTACTCGTCATAACGCTCCCATTATAACGAACGTTATAACCCACCGTCAACAGAATCACTTTTCGTCTAAGAGAGCTACGGCTTCCTGCCAACATATGGCTTTTCAATAAATGTAAGCCAAATCGCGTTTGTCTTACATTCTCTTCTAGCAGTACTATTTCTATCGGGTCGGAATCATGGAGACAACAGCTACAACAAAAGGACAAGTGGTAATACCTGCATCGGTCCGGCGAAAGCTCGGAATAAAGGCAGGTACACGCATAAACGTCGAGCTTGACGAAGCGAATGCACAGATCATCCTCAAACCCATAACGCGTAAATACATTCATAGCTTACGAGGAAAGTTTCGCGGTTCTGGAATTTTGGAGGAGCTCGTCGCGAGCCGTGCGCGTGATGCTAAGCGGGAAGATATAAAGGCCAAAGGTAAATGAAAAAACCAAAAACGATCGTTCTTGATTCGTGGGCGATTATGGCTTTTCTCGAAGACGAGCCCGCCGGCGAACGTGTCGCCGATCTGATCGCGGATGCGGCGGAACAGGGAACGTCGATCTTAATGAGCGTTATCAACGTCGGCGAGGTGTGGTATTCCACGGCCCGCAAGCGATCGACCCGCGACGCCGATCAAACGCTTCTTTGGCTCAAGGAAATGGGAAATGATTTTATCGATGCCGACATGAAACTCACCCAGCTCGCCGCCACCTACAAAGCCAAAGGCGGCATCTCCTACGCCGACTGCTTAGCCGCCGCCCTCACCAAACAACACAAAGCCACCCTCATCACCGGCGACCAAGAATTCAAACAACTAGAAAAAGAGATCACCATCACCTGGCTGAAATAGCGACGCCTTTTACCTTAATCAGGTACTTCCCATCAGCCTGAGCATGTCCCGCCGCCACAAACGCACAAATTAATATCGCAAGTAGAAACGTTTTCATCCTTAATAGACGCAAGATCAACTCGACATTTGCCTCAACGAAACTCTTTAATTCCCCCGCCCCACCAACTTCCGAGCCATTGGTCACTCACCGTTCACTATTCACTTTTGTGGTTCCCTTTTCACTATTCGTCGTTAACGGTCAGGCCGGAACGCGTGCACCCTTGCCCGCACTCTGTCACCCCCGCTCGCGGAGCCAGATCGTCAACTCTTCCTCCGAAACCGTTCCTTCGGCGAGCGAGAGGAATGTCAGGTATCTGTCTGTGGGTTCGGCGATTAGCTGAAAGCCGTTGAGCAGCAAGAATGTACGGCAAGCTACCTATGCAGTACGTTTGTTGCCGTCGATGAACGGATGATCGCTGCAAGGGTTTAACACGCACCTGCAATTCTTGTCCTAAGTATTTCTCGTGTTAGACTTGGATGAGTTCACGCAATGAAGGAATGGTAAAAGTCGACATTAATATCGAAAAGTCGGATTTACAAGACGAGTTGGATCTAAGCAACCTCGCCTATCCGCGCCGAACTCATCGGGCAATCGGAAACGAAAAATTCGATTTAACTGAGCCGTCGATTGTGGCGTCCGCAACGATGCAAAAGATTAAGAGTTCGGGCACACTCATCGAAAAACTTTTCGAAGTAGCCCTACAAGACAGCGGCATACTGTTCTGCAAATCCGATCAACTTGTAGACCCGGTCCCTGGCAAGCCTAATTTCATTCTCCCTAAATTCAAAGTTGCAATTTTTTGCGATGGTGATTTTTGGCATGGTTACGATCTTGCAAAACAAAAATTCAAGAATAATAGAGAATTTTGGAAAGCTAAGATTGATAGGAACATCGCACGAGATGCCGAGGTGCGTACTGCCTTGCACGAGAGTGGTTGGAAAGTTTTCCGTTTCTGGGAGCACGAGATTAAAGCTAATGCTGAAATTTGTATAAATAAGATTCGTGACTTCATATCCAAGATCCCATCAGAGAGTTCCAAACAGTTTACATTTGTCGACCTTTTTTCTGGCGTGGGAGGTTTCCGAATCCCGTTAGAAGAATTGGGCGGGAAATGTCTGGCCTTCGCAGAAATCGATAAGCCGGCGTCAGACGTCTACAAGTTGAATTTTCTCGGGTTTACGCAATCAGATGAACTGGAATTGGGTAGTGTGCGAGACGTCGGGAAGTTGCCTTTCGATGAAATCGATTTGATTGTCGGCGGCGTGCCTTGTCAATCCTGGTCGGTGGCGGGAAAAATGAAGGGCTTTGATGATCCACGTGGACAGCTTTGGTTTGACACTCTCAGAATAGTGGAAAGCAACTTACCAAAGGCCTTCATTTTTGAAAATGTCAAAGGCTTGCTCGAGCCTAGGAACAGAGCCAACCTTAACTTAATAGTTTCGGGATTTGAAAAACTCGGTTACTACGTGCGATATGACCTCATGAATTCGTACGACTTCGGACTTCCTCAGAATCGAGACAGAATCTTTATCGTCGGTATCCGGCAGGATCTACCAGTATCAAATGCTTTTCGTTTTCCTGGACCGCTCGACAAAAATTCCTTCCTATCCGACATAATCGAGGGAGTTGAAGTCGGAAACACTGCTGATAAGCCTCGATTTGATAAACGCGATTTGTTTGGCACGAAAGTTCCAATGAGCAGAAATCGGTTTCAGAAACTAGACGAACTCAATGATTTTTTTGTCTTCTGCGACACTCGGAATGGACATAGCACAATTCATTCGTGGGATATTGTTCGCACTTCTCGACTGGAAAAAGAAATATGCCTTTCAATACTTTCAAATCGTCGTAAGAAAAAGTACGGGGCTCAGGACGGAAATCCGCTGAGTTTTGTGGCCTTGAAAGAACTGCTGCCTCAAATAAAACAGAGTGATTTGGACGGGCTGATTGCAAAAAAGATACTTCGTTTAGTGAAAGGAAAAGGATATGAATTTGTTAACTCGAAAAATTCCTCGGGTATAAATGGAATCTATCGAATTTATCTTCCTCATTCCAACATTTTCTCAACCTTAACGGCAACCGGCACCCGAGATATGGTTGCGCTGCGATCCATTGATGCGTCCACTCCGGAAGAATATCGGAAAAAGTTCCTTTCCGAAATTATGAAGCCGAAAGCATTCAGAAAGATTTCGTCGAAAGAGGCTGCAAAGCTTCAGGGTTTTCCTCCAACATTTGCAATTCATAAGGACGACAAGTTGGCACAAAAACAATTTGGCAATGCGGTCTCGACTTGCGTCGTATTTCACGTCGCCAAGAGTCTACTTGACTCATTGGAATTCTGTAGTGAGAAAGCTTCGATTAGCGATTTAAAAAGGCTTTCCTAGAGAAGAACATTGTGGCAATGGAGGCTAAAAAGAAGAAAGAAATCTTACGACGGTTCAAGGCGTGGTTTCTAGACACTTTGGTCGTTAAACACAAGGCGAATACCGAAAAGTTAGTTGATCTGCATGAGTTCGATATCAACCCTTTTCTCTTGTATTATCTCGCTGCCTATCTCGAAGGAGACGACCGGCCTGAGTCACTTGCTAAAGTGTTGGTCTTGCCGCGCGTCTTAGGTACGTCAATTACGACTTCCTTCGGAACGAACATCCAAAAGTTTATTACTGAAGTTCTCGGCGAATATGGAGCGGAGGGCAGTATTGGTTCCGGTCTTGATATAGTGTTCACCGACCAAATTGACAATCGCACCAAGTATTGTCAGTTAAAATCAGGCCCTAATTCACTCAATAGAGATGACGTGAAGACAGTCGGCGACCACTTTAAACGAGTTAAGAATCTCGCCCGGACGAATAATCTGGATATTGGCGTGCAAGACCTTGTATTTTGTTTGATCTATGGTGCTGAAAGTGAAAAGAATAGCTTCATCAGGGAACTTGAGGAAGATTTTGTTGTCTACATTGGACAGGATTTTTGGCACAGATTTACCGGCGATCCTGATTTTTATCGCGATCTAATCAACGCCGCAGGCGACGTGGCAAAAGAAATTAACATGAAGCAGACTGTCGATGACGTGATTACGCAAATAAGTGCAAAAATTGAAGTGCACTTGAAGAATATTACCAAATGAGCCCGATCTTTCTTATTGAGAGCGTTAGATCGTTATCACTTTTCCCCATCAATCGCTAAACAATCACCAAAGCCCGTTAGTTTCATCAAAATCCTTTACACCTGTACAGCCTGTTCGCGCGATACGGTCGGGAAGTTCTCAAGAAATTCGTCAAGCGAAACACCGGCTTCAAGATTTTCGAGCAGGGCTGAAACCGGCACACGCGTTCCCGAAAAAACCGGAGTGCCGCTCATTATCTCGCGGTCGACG
>JBBSKW010000145.1:0-8191 GCA_038256005.1 Pyrinomonadales bacterium | reverse complement strand
CGTTCGGTTATCGTCGTCGGGCCCGAGCTCAAACTGCATCAGTGCGGTTTGCCGAAGAAAATGGCGCTAGAGCTGTTCAAGCCGTTCATCTACAACAAGCTTGAAAAAGACGCCCACGCCGCAACGATCAAGCAGGCACGTGAAATGGTTGAACGCCAAGAGCCGATCGTCTGGGACATTCTCGAAGACGTGATCCGCGAGCATCCGGTCCTGCTTAACCGCGCACCGACGCTGCACAGGCTTGGTATTCAGGCATTTGAGCCCGTGCTTGTCGAAGGTAAAGCGATCAAGATCCATCCGCTCGTCTGTACGGCATTCAACGCCGACTTTGATGGCGACCAGATGGCTGTCCATATTCCGCTTTCAGCCGAAGCTCAGATCGAAGCGAGCGTATTGATGCTTGCGTCGAACAACCTGCTTTCGCCGGCAAGCGGCCAGCCGATCACAGTGCCTTCACAGGACATCGTTTTGGGTTGTTACTATTTGACGCTCGGCCGCGATGAAATGATCGGTCATAACAAGGCTTTCAACAGCGTTGACGACGTTCTGCTCGCACTCGATGCCGAAGCGATCGAAACGCAGACGAAGATCAGACTTCGTTGGAAGGGCGACCTCATCGACCTTACGCTTGAGCACAATACGCAGGATGTCATGCGTGCGACGGTCCGCGAGGATCTCAACCAAGTGATCGAAACGACTGCCGGACGGGTGATCCTTAATGAACGTTTGACCCGAGACGGCCTTCCGTTCATCAACGGTACGCTCAAGAAGAAAGGCCTTCAGTCGCTAGTAAGTTACTCACATTTGAAGCTCGGCCACGATCAGACGGTTGCATTGCTCGACGATCTGAAAGCGATGGGCTTCCTGTACGCGACCAAGTCGGGAATGTCGATCGGTATTGACGATATGGTCACGCCGACGAGCAAAAAAGGCATTATCGAGGACGCTCGTAAAGAAGTCGATAAGCTTCAGAAGCAGTACGAAGACGCGACCATGACAAACATGGAACGCGAAAACAAGGTAACGGCGATCTGGTCAGACGTTACCGATCGTGTTGCGAAGGAGATGTTCCTTGCTATGCACGCCCGCGAGGACGAGCGAAAGGAATTGAACCCGATCCTTGTAATGGCTGATTCCGGCGCTCGTGGTTCTGATGCACAGATCCGACAGCTTGCCGGTATGCGTGGACTAATGGCAAAACCTTCGGGCGAGATCATCGAAACACCAATCGTCGCTAACTTCCGCGAAGGCTTGAACGTTCTTCAGTACTTTATTTCGACACACGGTGCCCGAAAGGGACTTGCTGATACGGCACTCAAGACCGCTGACTCGGGTTACTTGACCCGTCGTCTGGTTGACGTTGCTCAGGACGTTATTGTTTCGGAACAGGATTGCGGAACGCTACGCGGTGTTTGGGCTGAGGCGATCATTAGAAACGGCGAAGAGGTGGAATCGCTTCGCGACCGTATCGTCGGATGTACGTCGCTTGACGACATTATTGATCCGGTCGACGGAACGACGATCGTCGAATCCAACATTGAGATCGACGAAGAGCTTGCAAATACGGTTCAGATGTCCGGACTGCAAAAGATCCGAATTCGTTCGGCACTCACATGTGAAAGCCGACGCGGTATCTGTGTCAAATGTTACGGCCGCAACCTTGCGACCGGAAACACGGTTGAGATCGGTGAAGCCGTCGGCGTTATCGCGGCACAATCGATCGGCGAACCGGGAACGCAGCTTACAATGCGTACGTTCCACGTTGGTGGTACGGCACGACTCGAACAGGAAACGAAGCATGCGGCCGCGATGGACGGAACCGTTAAGTTCATGGGCGATTGGAGCGTCATCAAAAACCGTAAGGGTGAAATGATCTCGATGAAACGTCAGCCCTCTGAACTTGGCCTGATGGACGAACGCGGACGCGAGGTTGCTCGCTACAAGATCGTTTACGGTGCACAGCTTCACGTAAAAGACGGTCAGAAGGTCAAGGAAGACGACATGCTTGTGACATGGGATCCGTTTACTTTTGCGATCCTGACAGAAGTTGCAGGAACCGTGAAGTTCCAGGACCTCAAGGAAGGCAAAACGGTCGAGCAAGAGATAGACAAGGTTACCGGCCAGATCCGGCTTGTGGTTAAAGATTCAGATGAGAAGAATCAGCCTCGGCTTGAGATAAAGGGCGGTACGAAAACGCTTAAAACCTATCAAATGCCGATCCGTGCCAACCTTCAGGTGACCGACGGACAGGAACTTGCCGCCGGCGACGTGATCGCGAAGATACCACGTGAAACCACCAAGACGAAAGATATCGTTGGCGGTCTTCCCCGTGTCGTTGAGCTTTTCGAAGCTCGCCGTCCGGGTGAAACAGCCGTCATGTCTGAGATCGACGGAACGGTTACGCTCGGTGCGATCGCTAAGGGTAAACGCAAGGTGATCATTACGGGCGAAGACGGTGCCGAACGCGAATACGATATTCCTCGTGGTACGCACATCAACGTACAGGACGGCGATCACGTGAAAGCCGGTGAACCGCTGATGGACGGCCCGCTCAATCCGCACGATATTCTTCGTGTTCTCGGAACTGAGGCGTTGCAGAACTACTTGGTGTCTGAGATCCAAGAGGTCTATCGTCTGCAGGGTGTTAACATAAACGATAAGCATATCGAAGTTATCGTTCGTCAAATGCTTCGCTGGGTGAAGATCAAGGAAGTCGGCGATACCGAATTCCTGATGGAAGAACAGGTTGACCGATTCCGTTACGAGGACGAAAATCGTCGCGTCGCAGAAGAAAGCGGAAAGACCTCGGTCGGTGAGCCGCTTCTGCTCGGCATCACGAAGGCTTCGCTTTCGACCGATTCGTTCATCTCGGCGGCCAGCTTCCAGGAAACGACTCGTGTGCTTACCGAAGCTGCGATCTCGGGACGCATCGATTATCTACGCGGGCTGAAAGAGAACGTTATTATGGGACGATTGATCCCGGCCGGAACCGGTATGAAATATTACCGCAACGTTAAGATCGATCATGATCCGACCGAGAATCGTAAACAGGAAGACGAGTTCGACGAACTTGCCAATATTCGCGGCGGTATGGACCTACCTACGTTCGGTGCAATTCCAGGCGTCGAAGATCCGGATCTGTTAAGCGACGCGGATGATGATCTAGTCGAAGACGAATCGTTGGATCTGGAAGGAACCGAGGAATTCGACATCGACGAGGCGATGAAGATCGATCTTGAAGATGACGATGAGCTCTAGGTCGAACTGGTAATTGTAAAGCGAAAAGGCCCCGGACTTGATCCGAGGCCTTTTCTAATTGAAGGATTAACCCATCGATCAACTACCAGATCGAGCATGAATTATCGCGGACCATCGGCTGGCCCGGTTTGCATGCGAATGCCGATCTAAACGTCGGAAGGTTGGAAAGCGGACCGTTCACTCGCCATTTTGGCAGCGAATGCGGACCGTTCTTCACTTGGGCGATCTCGGCAGCCGATGTGTATTTGGCGGCCCAGACCTGTCCCCAACCGAGGAAGAATCGTTGCTCGTGGGTAAACCCATCGATGTCTTTCGGCGTCGGTTTGCCTTTAAGCGAACGCTGGTATGCATCATACGCAACGGTCAGTCCCGCAAGATCGCCGATGTTTTCGCCCAGAGCAAGTTTGCCCACCATGAACAATCCGGGCTGAACTTCATAGCCGTCCCATTGTTTCACAACGCAATCTGCACGCTGTTCGAACTTCGTTCGGTCTTCGGCTGTCCACCAAATTTTCAGGTTTCCGTCCTCATCGAATCGGCTTCCCTGATCGTCAAAACCGTGCGTGATCTCGTGGCCGATAACGCCGCCGATCGCACCGTAGTTGATCGCATCGTCGGCCTCAAAATTGAAGAACGGCGGCTGCAGAATCCCGGCAGGAAAGGTGATGTCATTGTTCACGCTTGAGTACGAGGCATTTACGATCGAAGGCGTAAAATTCCAACGCGACTTGTCACGCGGTTTTCCTAGATCTTCAAAATTTCGCTTGATCTGGAATTCGTTCGAAGCAAGGATGTTTCCTGCATACGATTTCCGGTCAACCTTAAGTCCTTTATATCCGCGAAGCTGGTCGGGATATCCGATCTTTCGTTTGAAGGTTGACAGCTTGTTTTGCGCCTCTTTTTTCGTTTCCGCGCTCATCCATTCAAGGCCGTTGATGCGATCTTTCATTGCGGCCATCAGATTGTCGATCAACTCGTTCATCCGAGCCTTTGCCGCAGGCTTAAATGTGCGGCGAGCATATTCCATTCCAAGTGCTTCGCCGAGATTTCCATTTGTGTTCTGGACACAGATCTTCCAACGCGGCTGACGTTCCTTTTGTCCACTCAAATATTTGCCAAAAAACTCGAAATTCTCATCCGCAAAAGTCTTTGGCAGAAAAGGTGCCGCTGAGTTTACCGCCATCCATCGAAGGTAGGTCTTCCAATCCTCGACCGACGTATCCTTTTTCATTTCGTTGACAACGGTAAAGAACTTAGGCGGGGCAAAGTTGATATCGCCTTCGGGCTTCGCGCCGCGAACAGCGAAATAGCCTTTCCAATCAAAATTCGGCGTGGCCGCTGACATGTCGCGGAACGAGACCTTATTATAGCGATTATCGGGATTTCGAAGCTCGACCTGGGTAAGCGATCCACCGGCAAGCCGCGTCTGCAGCATCATCACAGTACCCGCATTTGCCGCTGCTATCTCTTGTGAATCGCCGAGAAGCTTGAACATGTTCGTCATGTGCTCAACAAACTTTGCACGCGTTTCGACCGATTTCGCATCTTCATTAGTGTAATAGTCGCGATTAGGAAGAGTCAGACCGCCCTGGTTGGCGTTCAACATTACGACGTTCGAGTTTTTTAGATCAGGCCCGACTCCAAATCCGAACACGGCCGGAACGCCGCGATCATGCAGACGTGCGATAGTCGCTTCTAATTGACCGACGGCCTTGATCCCGGCAATATCAACCATCAACGCTTTGATGGGTTCCGTTCCCGCCCGCTCGATCGCGGCTTCGTCCATACAGGTCGAATAAAAATCGCCGATCAATTGTTGATCTGAGCCGCTCTTCGCCTTTGCCTTTGCGGCTGCATCGAGTACTTCGCGGAGGATCTGATTGTTTGATTCACCAAGGATGTTGAATGTCCCCCAGCGGGACTCGGTCGAAGGTACTTCGGTCGTTTTCAACCAGTTGCCGTTTACATATTGAAAAAAGTCATTGCATGGTGAGACGGCTTTATCCATTCGGGTTGTGTCGAACGCTACGCTCTGGCCGAGAGCGGATATCGAAACGAGAGCCAATAAAACCATGGCTGCAAAGAGGCGTGATCGAAAAGTCTGCATGTGTTTCTCCAGTAGATAAAATGATTTGGAATGATTCGATTGTAGCTGAAAATGGGTTCAAGGTCAGCAAACTTTTGACGAAACGCGAGTTCGGCGGGATGAGTCGATAGTTTTTGGAGTGGTTTAACGCATCGGAATGAAATTTTCAGCGACTCTGGAATGAAGCTGTATAGCAAGCTCCTTTCGATCTGAGACGACGATCGGTTCGCTGCCAAAGTTCAAAACAGCGCTAAAATTCGGCAGCGTTAGCAGACGCATCAAATGCGGAAGAAACGGCGTGTCGTCCCACCAACAAACGGATTTGCTCGGCGACGGATCGCCGGGCCGAGTTCTGTAGCTGATCGATAGATAGGAAACGGGAACATTTGTGCGTGCCGCAAATTCCAGAAACGACGAGTTGAACGGCAACACCGTTTCGCCCTTTGTGCTCGTGCCTTCCGGGAAAACGATAACACCCTCGCCGCCGCGGAGACGTTCTACGACAAGCTCACCTGCTTCGGGAATGCTTCTCCGCCGGCTCCGGTCGACGTATACTGTCCCTAGGTTACGAATCATCGTTCCAAGCAGCGGCCATTCCTCAATGTCATGCTTAGCGACGAAAACTCCCATTACAACTGAGCGAACAACCGGAATATCGATATATCCGAGATGGTTGCTAACGAGAAAAAACGGCGGCTTTGGAGGCGTCCCGATCACCTCGATCTCGATGCCGGCGATCCGAACCCAACCACGGGCCCACAGGCCGAGAATGAACTGCCGCCAGTAGATCTTGTTTGGAACGAAAATGCGTAACAGAAGCCAAAGCCCGTAAACGCCGAATGTCCAAAGTACGAGTAGCCCAACGCGGATTGTAGATCTAACGGTCTTCATCCTTGTCTATCTTTACGAAATTATATCGCAGCAAAACTCGCATCGGCAAAGTTCTCTTCCCGATAGTCGCCGCACGCCAATTCATTTTACGTACGGTTTCGTTGACCGATTCTTCCAAACCGAAGCCGGCCCAACGGACGATCTCTGTGTTCACAATTCGCCCGTCGGTATCGATATCTGCTTCGATCTCAACTGTCGCCCGAACCGCATACAGATTCGCCGTAGTCGTATATTCAGGCCGGATTCGTCGATAGGGCATGGGCGGCTTTAACCCGTTCGGACCTTCCGTCCTGCCTTCCGGCACCGGCGGGAATCGCGTAATTGCGGACCTCGACCGCAGATCAGATTCGCTTCGTTGGACTGATTCTACGATGTGTTCCGCTATGTCTTTCGTCCAGTCTTGAAGCTTTGTGTTTGATACCTCGGGCGACCTGCCGGTAGCTGAAAAAAGTTTCCAATCGACCAGCGAACCGTTCAATGATTGGACTATGTAAGTTGCCGCGTAGGCTTCGTAATATTCTTCGACTGCGGCCGAGGTCCGTCGCAATTCACCTGTTTGGATCAAAACAAAATATGGAGCTCCAATGACGGCACCTATCGCTTTTGCTTCGGTTGTTCGAAAATTATAACCACTTTCTACATTTACGGTGGCCGCGGCCGAACGGGCAAGGTCGAGATCTTCAATTCGAAATCGATCGCTTAAAGCAGCCTTGATCGCTTCGGCCGTGAGCCGGCTTAAAGGCTTTTCGTCCGGCGTTAGTATGGCCAATCGCTGGGACACGACGATGCTTCCCGAGAAAACGATCACGGCCACGATCAAGATGACCGACGCAAAAAATCGCATTAGATTCCAGCTACGATCAACGATGATAAAGCTCCTGAATTTCATCCTTTAGTTCAGGTGGAAAATAGAGTCTGTGAATACGATAGCCTTCCTGAAGACCGCGAACTGCTGCCGAGACCTCAGAAATCTCGCGTATCGTCGGCCGCGAAAAACCGGCTTCAACATAAATCTGATCTTTCGGCTTGTTCGCATCGTTGATGTAAAAATTGTGTGCGGCATCGCCTGCGTTATCCTCGATCATGTAGTAGTTCGGGTCAAGACCGGACCTCTCGATCAAACTTCGCGTATCGGCAATGAACGCATCCCGAGAATCGTCCGGCATATCAAGATCAAAGCCTTTGAATAACTTACGGTTAAGAAATCGCGACGATAGATCAGCGAGAATCTTATCGTCGGCGGTCTGCCATCGTTTGATATGAAAAACGACATCGGTATCGTCGAGCGACAAATGTTCGCTCAGTGATAGTTTGCGTCCGGCTAGAACGCTTTCGAACGCAGTTCCCTCGGCAAACCAAACAATGCCCCCGGATGCGTGAAGATACAAAGCACGCCGAACGATCGCTCTTAGGATCGCTTCCGCCGAACGAAGCGTCCGGTGAAAATATACCTGGCGAAACATATAGTAACGGGCCTGCAAATAGTCTTCGACGGCCGAAATGCCGGGAGCCGACACGTAAAGATGATCTTTTTCGCCATTGATCTCAAGCGATTTGATTATCCATTCGATGTCGTAGACACCATACTTTGCACCGGTCATCAGGCTATCTCGCAACAGATAGTCCATTCGATCAACATCTAGTTGTGACGAAACCAATTGAGCCAATGCCATAGGGCGAAATGTCCCGTTGATGATATCTGCGACCCGAGCCGGAAGATCGGCCGAGTATTGAGACAATAGTTTTCCGACCTCGGTTTCTGAGCTTAAGATTGCTTCGACCGTAAAATCTTCATGGTGAAAATGCAGAATCGACTCGACGACATGCGAGAACGGACCGTGACCAATATCGTGAAGCAAGGCGGCGATCCGCACAGCCAATGCGTCCGCCGGATCAATATAATTGGTCACACCAAGCTTGAATAGGATTCGCGTCGCAAGATGGAACGCACCGAGG
>JBBSKW010000144.1:0-8195 GCA_038256005.1 Pyrinomonadales bacterium | reverse complement strand
CGACCTTATATACAGGATTCAAGGACGTCATCGGGTCCTGAAAGATCATCGCGATGTCGTTCCCGCGTATCTGCCGCAGACGGTCTTCGGTGGCGGTCGTCAGCTCTTCGCCCTTGAACTTTATGGAACCGCCCGCGATCTTTCCCGGCGGATAGATCAGCCGCATTATCGAAAGCGCCGTGATCGATTTCCCGCACCCCGATTCCCCGACCAGCGCCAGCAATTCGCCCTCACCGATCTGAAAGCTCACATCATTCACCGCCCGAACCAAACCGGCCCGCGTCGGAAAATGCGTCTGAAGATTTTCTACTTCTAAAAGCACCAGGAAACCTCAATAAATACTAAAACCGTACTCCACAATCACGATCACCATGACGGCGGTCTTTTTTTCGTGTCCGCATACACTTTCACCGAGAAGATTCGGTCATCAGCGAAAGCAACATATGTATTCCGAGTATAAGATTCACACTCATTCCTAAAGTCATCTGTTACGGGCATTTTCGGCAGCAATACAGCGAACTTGTGCGGAGAGAGGCGGTAATATTTCCAATGCGGATCGGCTTCAACGGAGTCCTGACTAAATTGGGTGAACACGGCGCCATTCAGCATAAGAATGATCAATGGAACCCAAATTATTTTGAAATACTGCCTA
This sequence comes from Pyrinomonadales bacterium, assembly GCA_038256005.1. Classification (GTDB taxonomy): domain Bacteria; phylum Acidobacteriota; class Blastocatellia; order Pyrinomonadales; family Pyrinomonadaceae; genus OLB17. The sequence continues at coordinate 7,543 of JBBSKW010000144.1, read as the reverse complement.
TTCATTCTTATTCCTATTCGGGTCGCCCGTTGGGACGGGCAACAATTCGAGATGGATCAGTTAATCGATCCCTTACGCAGCCAAACGCGGCAAACTTTCGAAATTGTCGGTGGCTACTTGGCTCAGCTCCCAATTTGTCTGCAGATTCATCCAAAATTGCGGACTAGCTCCCAACGCCCGCGATAGCTTCCACGCCATTTCGGCGCTGATTCCACGCTTGCCTCTGCATATTTCGTTGATGGTCTTTGGCAAAACGTTAATATGTTCGGCTAAGTCAGATTGTGAAACGCCTCGCTCTTCCAGTTCGTCCTGCAAAACAAGACCCGGATGAATACTCGGTAAATGCAAATTCTTTCCCATATCTTTCACCTGAATCAATGATAGTCGGTTATTTCAACATCGAAGGCATCATGCGATTCCCATCGAAAACAAATTCGATACTGATCATTAATGCGAATACTAAACTGGCCTTCACGGTTTCCCTTCAATGACTCTAACCGATTGCTGCGAATCTCACGGAGATCGGTCAGGCTGGTCGCGGCGGCCAAACTCGCCAAACGTATCCGTGCCTTCCCGTGTAACTCAACTGGCAAGAATCGCCGAGTGATCTTTGAAACTCTTCCGTGGCAAATATCATTAGACGCCTCGTTATTAAAGGTGATAATCGCCACGATCCACTATACCATATAACGGTATAAACAATGGAGGGAAAATACCGCGTGGTCCGAGCGGCTGACCTTAATACTAGAAACTAGAACCTAACCCTCGTTGAATCCGTATTCTTCTAAGTGCTCTCAAAACGTCACGCTATTTAACGAATGTGATCGAACCGAGCAAACAATGTTCGTGCAACTATTTACGTCGAAGTTTCCTCAAATGAGTGTTATCATTTTCTGAGATTTCAGACGTCTTCGTGTCGCCATAGGAGAGCAATAATTGTGGTAAAACGTTTTTCCCTTCCTTTCTCGCTATTTCTTTTAGTCAGTTTCGTTGTTCCGGTGCTTCCGCAAGGGGTTACGGCAAGTCGTCGTGGGGGAAATGCCGCGACCGCCGGCGGTTCGACGAAAACTGTGACCGGCGACCGGATTACGGACGAGTTATCTGAAGCGTTAGGTATTATCGAATCAAATTACGTTTCAGGCCGGAAGATCGACTATAACATCGTAATGAAGTCGTCTATTGACGGCATGCTTCATTCGCTCGATCCGCACTCAAACTATTTTGACGCAAAGGAGTTTGACGAATTTCGAACCGATCAGCGATCACAATATTTTGGGATCGGTGCGACCATTGGCGACTTGGCCGATCCAGACGGGAAAGTTATTGCAACTTACATTAGGGCCACTTTCAATGGTGCTCCGGCTCACCGTGCAGGCCTTAAATACGGCGACAAGATCATCGAGGTAAATGGCGCATCGATGCTCGGTAAATCGTTCGTCGACGTTCGCAATTCGCTTCGCGGCCCTCGCGGAACTGTCGCTAAACTTCTGATCGAACGGCACGCCACGGGCAAACGCGAGATCGTTGACATTACCAGAGATGCAGTTTCGCAGCCGTCAGTGCAGGAAGCATATATGATCCGGCCCGACACAGGTTACATCGCAATGACGGGTGGCTTCAACCAAACGACATACGCTGAATTCGCAGAGGTAATGAAAAGCCTGAAGGGGAAGGGAATGAAACAGCTTGTTCTCGATCTTAAGGGGAACGGCGGCGGTCTGGTTCGCGAAGCATATCGCGTTGCAAACACATTCCTTGGCCGCGGTCAGCTTGTCTTCAGCCAAAAGGGCCGCATCGAAGGCGTTTCAGAGCCGTACTACGCTGACAATCCAAATCCGGAAACGATGCCGCTTGTCGTGCTTGTAAATCGAACTTCTGCTTCCGCGTCCGAGATTCTTGCCGGTGCTCTTCAAGATCACGATCGAGCATTGATCGTTGGTGAAACCTCTTTTGGAAAGGGTTTGGTTCAAAATCCGTTCTTGCTTGATTACGGTTCGATGTTGTTGCTGACGATCGCCAAGTACGAAACGCCGTCCGGCCGTGTTATTCAACGCGATTACTCGGACGGAAATCTCTATAACTATTACACCGGCAGCACCGGCCCGGGCGGTGAAAATACAAATGCTCAACCGTTAGGACCTGCAACTAAAACAGATGGCGGCCGAACCGTCTATGCTGGCGGAGGTATCAAGCCGGATGTTGAGGTTAAAGCAGATACGATCCCGATCGAACAGGCGAGATATCTTCAAAAACTGAACAATCCCATCTTCGCGTTCGCACTCGACGTGGCTTATGGAAAGATCCCGGGACAAGAAGCTCTGCGTGTCGATCGGCCGATAAAGTTCGCTTACGATATCAATCCGAAGGACTTTCCAATCTCGGATAGCCTGTTTGCGTCATTTAAGAATTTCGCCGTAAAGAATTACAAATACACGCCCGCTCAGTTAGACAAAGAACGTAAATTCATCGAACGAAGTCTCCGAGCAGAACTTGTGACGGCGGCGTACGGAATGACGACCTCGTTCCAGGTATTTAACGAGCAGGACACGCAACTTCAAAAGGCAGTCGAATTGCTGCCGCAAGCTCGCCAGCTCGCGATGGACAGTGCACGCAACAAGGCAGCCGCCGCTTCACGGCAACGTTCGATTAATGAACGTTGATCGCATCTTGATCTAAAACAAAAACGGCTCCGAATATTCGGGGCCGTTTTTTTTCTTTTTCGGACGCACTTTACATGTAGGAGCTGATCAAATAGTAAATACCGTAGATCGCTCCCGCTACCAGCAGGATCAACAGCACAGCAGCCGCTCCGATGATAATCTTAAACTTTTTGAACCGATTCGGATCCGGTGGAGAAAGCTGGTTTTGCGGAAAATATGGCGGTGGTCTATTCATTTCCTTTAGGTTACAGGTTCCACGTTCAACGTTCAAGGTTAGACAACTTTGAACCTGCAACTCATCGCGGCAAAGGCTGTTCTAAATTCGCCAGCCCGTAAGCCAACACGGCCATCATCGAACCAAGTTCTTTGAGTTCTCGTGGATTCACCTTATCAAGCGTATCCGCTGCGGTATGATGGTAGTTGAAATACGTTTGAGTGTTGAACCACGGAGCGAACGACGGAACGCCGCCCTGCGTAAGCGGACCGATGTCGGCACCAACGCCGCTTTCTTGGCGTATCATCGATGTACCGTGTGACTTCAATATCGCCGTGATCGGATCGAGATAACGAGCAAGTTCCGGTTTTCCGGCGAACAAAATTCCTATGGGATGCGACGCTCCAAGATCGCTTTCGATCGCGGCAAAATGGTTCGCCAAATTATTCTTCTCCGCTTCCAAATAACCGTTCCCGCCCCGAAGGCCGTTCTCTTCGTTCGCATACGCGATCAAGCGGATCGTCCGCTTCGGCTTAATGTTGAGTTCCTTCAAAAGCGCTAAAACCTGCATCGAAACCGCAACACCTGTAGCATCATCAAGAGCTCCGGTCCCAAGGTCCCACGAATCCAAGTGACCCGAAACTATAACGATCTCGTCCGGCTTTTCCGAACCTTTCAGATCTGCTATCACGTTATGGTTAACTGCATCTGGAAATGACTTCGGAGTAAGTATCATTCGAATACTCGTCTTTCCTTCCGACACGAGATGTGCGATCAGGTCAGCATCTTCGCTCGAGACCGACGCGGCCGGGATCGGTGCAATACCCTCTTGATACCGCGTGCTGCCCGTGTGCACAAGCCGATTCTGTGAACCGCCTGCCGATCGAACAAGAACGCCAACAGCACCGACTTTGCCAGCAGCGGCTGGCCCGGCACCGCGAAACTGCACTGCTTGCCCATAAGCCTGCAAGCCAAAACCCGATGCTGCGAGCTCGCGGTCAAATTTCGTATTGAAAAGCACGATCTTTCCCTTTACGCCGCTTTCGCCGAGCCGATTTAGCTCTTCCATACTTGTAACAACGACGATCTCCGCCAACAGACCGCTTTCGGAAGTCGCAATGCTCCCGCCCAGAGCCGCAAGAACGATCTTCTGCGTCGTGCCCGGAGCCATTCCGGGAAACTCCACCAGTTCACCTGTCTCCTTTCCGCGAACCCAATGCGGAACTTTCACCGGCTGAAGCGTAACCTCAAGTCCAAGCTTTCGCATTTCGTCTGCAACGTACTTTTCAGCCTGTAAGATCTGCTTTGAACCGGAAAGCCGCGGGCCGATGTTGTTCGTCATATGAGCCGTCCAGCGATACGCCTCGTCTGAATCCAGCGCCGCCGCTTGCAGCCGTTTCATATTTGCGATCGTTTCGGCCGAATAAAGCTGAGGCGTCGGAGATGCTTGTTGCGCAGCAATGGCAGAGGCCAAACAAAGTATGAATACTATGGACAGAAAGCTTTTCATCGGATCATCTTAGCCGAAAAATGCATGCACCCCAACTTTCGTGTCATAATGTTGCAGTGCCAAACACCTCCGATATCTTACGATGAAATTAGCCTTTACTCGCTCAGTTGTTCTTGTTGTGGGCGTCGCCGTTTGTTTCACGGCCGCGCTTGCCCAACGTCCGGATTTCAACCGAACGCGTACCTACGATGTTCAGCATTACGTCATCCGTGTTTCGTTTGATCATAAGAAGCGTACCGTTTTTGGCGACACGACGGTCGAGCTTGAGCCGCTCGCCGATGGTTTCAAGACTGCCGAACTCGACGCACGCGACCTGAAATTCGTGTCTGTAAAGCTCGAAGACATTGATAAGCAACTAACTTACAAAATAGCAAAAGATAAGATCACCGTTACGCTCGACCGAGATTACAAAAACGGTGAGTTGATCAAACTCCGTTTCAAATATTCCGCTACTCCGAAGAAAGGCGTTTATTTCGTCGATGAGGAATCGGGCGCGGGTAACCGCAAACGCTCGGCCCAGATCTGGACGCAGGGCGAACCCGAAGAAGCACGCCATTGGTTCCCCGCTTTCGACTTCCCTTCGGACAAAGCGACAGCCGAGCAGTTCATCACCGCCGCGAAAAATATGACGGTGATCGGCAACGGCGAATTAGTAAATGAGACCGAAAACGCCGACGGCACAAAGACCGCACATTACCGGATGTCCACGCCGTTCCCGACCTATCTTGTTTCGATGGTCATCGGCGAATACGTGAAACGCGAGGAAGCCTATAACGGCATTCCGCTTGGCATCTATATGTATCCCGGCACCGAATTCGCGATCGACAAAGCTTATGGAAGAACGAAGGACATGCTTCGCGTACACGAAGAACTAACCCGCGTAAAATATCCGTTCAACAAATACGACCAGACAATAGTTGCGAATTTCCAGTTCGGCGGAATGGAAAACATCACCGCGACCACGATGTCCGATACCGAGATCTTTGCCGCACAAACGCCTTTCCTTCAAGGATTCGTCGAAGACCTCGTCGCCCACGAGATAGCTCATTCCTGGTTCGGTAACAACGTTACGATGAAGAATTGGGCCGAGCTTTGGCTCAATGAAGGCTTTGCGACATTTATGGAAGCCGCAGTTCGTGAAAAACTTTATGGCCGCCGTGACTATCTTCGAAAAATAGGTATTAATGCCGACGAAGTTATGGCCGACGAGGCCGCCAGACGCGATCCGTTCGGCCTTTTCAATCAGACGGCCGCTAACACCGACAAGCTCTTCGATCGTCCTGCAATCACCTACAGCAAAGGCGGCGTTGTCGTCCACATGCTCCGCGAACAAGTTGGTAATGACAATTTCTGGAAAGCGATCAATCTCTATTTGACGCGGCACCGTTTCGGAAACGTCGAGACCGGCGACCTGCAAAAAGCGATGGAAGAGACATCGGGCCAACAGCTTTCCTGGTTCTTTGACCAATGGGTTTACGGCACCAGCTATCCGCGCCTTACCGTAAGACAACGCTACGACGAAGCAAAAAAACAGCTCGTGCTTGACATCGAACAAACGCAAAAGGGCAAGTTCACACCCGCCGCGTTTCGGCTTCCGCTCGAGCTCGCCTTGCACGCAACAGCACCAAAAGATTCCGAAGCCGACGGCTCACCCGATCCGCTCGCCGACGCGTTCATGACAGCCACGATCCAGATCGACAAACGAAGACAAACCGTCACCATCCCTACCACTCAGAAGCCGTTACGAGTCTCGTTCGACCCAAAAGCCAAACTCCCGCTGATCGCCATCAACGGCAACTAGAATTTGGAGTGTCGGATTCTGGATCTGGTTCTGAGAATCGAGATTCGACATCAAGGGAATGCGAATTTATTCTTAGCAGCTGTGCCGCTCTAGCTGCGGAAAGCTATACTTTTCCGATAAACCCTAAACTCTCCCGCGACTACGCAGCCCTGAATCCCCGGGAAGCGGAGCAGACCTTTCACGAACTGATAAACGCCCCCGATCAGGTTGGGCGGATGATCGAATCTTTCCGTTCCTTCATCGGCGAAAACCAGATGATGGCCTACCTCGTGATGATGGCCGTCCGCCTAAACTTGGGTTCGATGAACGCTGTCAAGGGTCGCACCGCTTCATGGTCTGATCTTTTTGCAAAGATGAGAGAGGTCGTATATCTTTTTTCCAGATATAAGGTTGTTATCTGGAATCGTTCCCGATAATACGCGAATTTGAGTGTTATCAAGAATGATTCGGGATAATACACAAAATTTGTTGCTTATGCGGAACCATTCCGCTCAATCATAAGTTCGACATCTTCGCGTAATCGAAGGTCTAAAGAAATGAGCAAACTTCACAAAATTATAATTCTGTTAATTGTTTTAGCGGCGGGAGTTTTTACTTATAAATGGATGTTTGAGTCTGTCTGGCTGACAACTTCATCGCCAAATAAAACTTACACAGTAGAACTAACAGGCGATAAAGGTCGCGGCGGTTTTATTATTTCTTCGGTCGTCGGATATAGAGTTTTCAAAGATGGTCAAATCTTAGCTAAAAATTCGTGGGTTCATTCAGGAGATTGGATGGATATTAGTTTTGAACTTGCCTATCCTGAACACGCTTGGATTAGTGAAAACGTCTTGAGGTTCTGGCGGAATCCACACATACCCAAAGAGAAAGATAAATTCGACGTTCTCTTAATATCGAATGATACGGACAAAACAATCAAATATCTTGAGGTAAAAGGAAGGGATATGTTCTTGGTTTTTGAATTGCCACCAAACTCTGCCTTAAAACTTTCATCTACTCATCAATCTTGGAGTTATGGTTTATGGATTGGAGGAGAATTTGAAGATGGACAGAATATTGAGTATGGAACTGGTTTCACGCACCGCGACAAACTGAACAAGCCTTTGCGCCATTGTTTGTCGGTTAATTACGGTTATGTAAAAATTGAAAGTCCGCAAATGGATGAATATGAAAATAACGAAGACTCTGACAATTTGAAAATAACCAAGTCAGCAAGTTGCAACCCTTAAATTGAATGATTTACTGTGAAGCAATGTCGAACAAATCAATGGACGTGAGGGCGAAACAGCCTCTCTTTAAAATCTTTTTCCGTTAAAATTTGAGTTGCGCGTAATCGGTTTCGCCCCACGTCATCT
>JBBSKW010000143.1:0-8239 GCA_038256005.1 Pyrinomonadales bacterium | reverse complement strand
TGGTTCTCGCGGCATTGTGTGCCCAGGGCGAAACGGTTATTGAACGCGTATATCATATCGATCGCGGGTACGAGCGCATTGTTAGAAAGCTGCGAGCGGTCGGAGCGGATATCGAACGCGTCTTCGAAGATCAGGCGAACGCCGAGGTTGGTTAACCTTCGTTCTATATTGTGGTTTAATCAAATTTTGTGACATGGAAGAGTCAAACTGTATCTTTTGCAAGATCGTGGCTGGTGAAATACCTTCGAAAAAGGTGTTCGAGGATGAAAAGTGCATTGCCTTTGATGATCTCAGCCCACAGGCGCCAACCCACATTCTTGTAATTCCCCGAGAGCATATCGAATCGCTAGATAAAGCGGCGGACAACCATCGCGAGACTCTCGGACATCTTCTTTTCACTGCTGCCAACATCGCACGGGAACGCGGGTTTGCCGACGACGGCTATCGCGTCGTTATAAATACGAATTCTGATGGCGGGCAGACGGTGTTTCATCTTCACGTGCATTTGCTGGGCGGACGCCAGTTTATTTTTCCGCCCGGTTGATCGGTCAATTTTATGCGGTCATTTTTCTCGCTGAACTTGTTTATATGTCTTGCGCTATTGGCTGGGTGTTCGGGCGCGAGCTCCGATAATTCGATTGCTTATGATACGAATGTCAGCACCGCCGTTATCGAATATCAGGATGCAAATCAAGCATTAGCGGACGGGACCAAGTTCCTTGATGATGACGAAGTCGATAAGGCGATCGCAGCGTTGAACCAAGCTGTAAAACTCAATCCGGAACTTGCCGAAGCATATTTTAATCTTGGCGTGGCTTACAGTCTTGTGGAATTTCGGGACACAATGAATCTTGAGAATAGTCCCGATAATTCATCGAATTCTTCAGACAAGAAAAAGAGCAACTCAGCGATCGCCTTCGAAAAGGCTGCTGAGGCCTACGAAAAAGTTACAGATCGCGAGCCGGAAAATCATCAGGCGTTCTTTAGTCTTGGACTTTCATACAATAAGCTAAATAAAGATGAACCTGCGGCAAAAGCCTTTAGGCAGGCGGTTAAGCTCAATCCGGAAGACACTCTTTACCAGACGGAACTCGGTAAGATCTTGATCAAACTGGCGGATTACCGCGAAGCCATCGAACCGCTGAAAAAGGCGCTGGAGCTCGATCCCGAAAATGTCGAGGCTGAAGAACTCCTCGCCGATGCCGAGGCGGGCCGTAGCCGAATAGATTACGTTTCGCCAAAGAAAGATTCAAACTCTTCGACGAGCAATACGTCTTCAAATTCCGCTTCGTCAAACTCAAGTACGAAGACCGAGACGAAACCCACTCCGACGCCTGCACCGAAGCCGACTGCAACACTTCCGGTATCGAATCGACCGTAGAACTGTGTCAACTTGACATACCTGTATCAAAAACACTCATAATCTAAATAGTCTCAAAGGATACTATGAAGATCGAACTTGAACCCACCGACCAACTTTCATTTGACCAAAAATTGAAGATGCACGAGGCTCGCGAAGCGATAATCGAACGGCTTGCTCGTGATCTTCCGGAAAGCATCGAGATCGAGAGATTCCTGAACGTCGTCGTCTCAGAGATCGGCCGAATGCTCGACGCCGATCGATGCGACGTCCTTCAGCTGATCGATGACAAAGAGCTTCGGATCAGCCATGAATGGCGTCGTGACAAGAATATTCCTTCGAGCAAGGGAACTGTCATTCCGGTCGATCGTGCACGGCTCGCCGAGCAATTCGATATAACCAAACCGATTCGTGTAAACGACACGAGCAAGGCAAAAGACCCGACGCTCAAGTTCTTTGCAAAGGCGCTTGAAACCCGTTCGCTGCTCGTAATTCCGATCAGTCTCAAAGGTACAGTGATAGGCCTCTTAGGGCTTCATGACACGACAAAGCCGCGAGTTTGGCTTGACGATGAAGTGCACTTCCTCGAATCGATAGCACGGCAAATGGCGATCGGCTACCAATATACCCGGCTTTACGTTACGCAGGAACAGGAAACGCGACGAACAAATGCCTTGCTCGAGATCGCTAATACACTAAATTCACATTCGGATTTCAACGAAGTATCCGAGCGAGCTCTTGAGCGTGCGATTAGCCTAGTCGGTGCGGATTATGGTGCGCTCGGCGTGATCGATCAGTCGGGAAAAAAGATCGCACTTGCGTCGTTCAAGGCCGCCGAAGGCGTAACGCCGGGCCGCGTTTTGAAAATCGTAGAATCGCACGGAAAGGCTCTGAATATTGACACTTTTCCCGCGGTTGCCGATCTGATTCGGGATGGCCGAACGCGGGCCGTCACAGATTCGGAACTTCCCTTCGCTATTCGGCTGATATTCAACAGATCGCTTGGCGGAAAGGCGGCGTTGCTTTCGCCGGTTCGCGTCGGCGGCGCGACATTTGGCCTGCTCGGATTTGTTTGGGGAAATGTGGTCACGTTTGCCGAGCACGACGTCGCGTTGGTCGAAGGAATCGCTGATCAGATCGGAACCGCTCTTGAACGCGACCAGCTTTCGGCCGAGGTAATGCGGCTAAAGTCTGCTCTCTACCAACGAAGTAGCGAGATAATCGGTCAGGCAAAAGGTTTGCAGCGTGCGGTCGAGCTTGGCTTAAATGTCGCTAATACGACCACGACGGTCATGATCCAAGGTGAGTCCGGAACCGGTAAGGAGTTGCTGGCAAACCTAATACATTTCAATTCCGGCCGCGAAGGCAAGCCGTACGTAAAGATCAACTGCGGTGCAATACCCGAAACGCTTCTTGAATCAGAACTCTTTGGCCACGAGAAAGGAGCCTTCACCGATGCACGTTCGCAACGTCGCGGCCGGTTCGAAGAAGCCGACGGCGGAACGCTCTTTCTAGACGAGATCGGCGAAATGCCGATGCAGGCACAGGTTAAACTTCTACGCGTTTTGCAAGACGGCGAATTCACGCGCGTGGGCGGAAGCCAGGTGATAAAGACCGATGTGCGGGTTGTTGTCGCAAGCAATATAGATCTTGAAAAAGCCTCGAAAGATAACCGTTTTCGCAGCGACCTTTATTTCCGACTATCAGTCTTTCCGATCACGATCCCGCCGCTTCGCGAACGCACGGAGGATATACACACTCTGGTTTTCCATTTTCTTGAGCGATACAAGGAAAAGACGGGCCGGTATATTTCGGGCATTTCCAAAGACGCTCAGCGGGCCTTTGTGAGTTACGATTGGCCGGGGAATGTTCGTGAACTCGAAAATGCGATCGAACGAGCTGTGATAATCGCGTCCGGCAGGCAGATAGAGCTTGATGACCTGCCTGAAGCTATTTCGATGCAGGCATTTACGGCGGTTGCTCATTCCAGGCAGGAACGTGCCCGTGCCGCCTCAACTGGAAGTTCGATAGGCTTTGAGATCGAATTGCCGGCAACAATGGAAGAGATCGAGAAACGTGCTATCGAGGCGACGCTCGATTATACGGAAGGAGACAAGTCACAAGCGGCGCGGCTTTTGAACATTGGACGGAAGACCCTTTATCGGAAATTGGAAGCGAATGAACCGGAGTCGTAGTGGCAATTCCTAGTGCGAATGTCCTCCGGAATGAGCAAGAAAGGGAAACGCGTCGTAGCGGAATTGATCTTCGATAAACGCACGCGGCGGTGCCCCGTCAGGATAAATGAAAACGTGAAAACAAGCGTTTAGCCCGTATTCGATCAGTGCGTCAAGCCTATTCGTATTTTCCATTTCTGCTAACTTTTTCATCAAGAAATTCTGTTCGGCGACGGGCATATGCTTTCGCGCCAGATCAAACGCGCAGCCGGACGTGTGCGGCGGCAGCGATCCGGCGCCGCGCACCTTGTAGGAATTCGCATTGTTGCTGTTCAACAATATTTGGTAGTCCATTGAGCGCGTGAGTGAGGTTACACGAAGCGGCCTTCGAAACTGCGCGTAATAGGCATCGGCAAGTTCCTTTAATATGGGCTTTGCCCGCGGATGGAACATTCGCAGCAACCTGCGACGCATCTGCTTTCGATCACTAGCGTTACCCAGATCATACTTTTGGCCGGCGAAATCGCCGGCTAACCGCTGAAGTTTGTCGAACTTCGGATGCCCTTGTACGATCGGCGTTCGTATGTCCTGCGGATTACCAAATTCAAATGACATAAACTGAGAATCCTGTGCTGAACCTCCGACATCAAGATAGAAACTTTCGCCGGCCATTGGCATTTCGACGAGATCACGACTCACCCGCTTTTCCGCCAGATCCGCAAAATCCAGTGGTTGCTGGTATCCGCCTGCCCGCATATCGCGGAGCTTCCTGGTTTGTTTTATAACGCCATCGCCAAACAGTTCTTTAGGTACCTCAAGCCCGGCCGGCCGAATGCCTTTCTCACCGGGACGATTCTCCAGCGCAAGCCGCTGCCGATCGGCAAGCAACGATGCAGAAACGTTTAGTTCAGCTTCTTCCGCGGCGGGCGAACCCACATTAATGTCTGCGACATCGCTCGCAACAAGCTCGTCTTCAGCCACTTCCCACTGCGAAATAATGTCGTTAATATCGGTGTCGTCTTCGCCACCAAGCGGATCGATCACTCTTGCCGGGATCGGGTTTCCGCTTGCGATCGGCGGTGAGATCGGGCCGTTACCGCCGCCAGGTTCTCGCGTCACTAAATAGAGTCCAACGCCGGTGAACAAAATGATAAGCAATGCCAGAGCGCCCGCCGCAAGCAAAAGCGTTTTGGTGTAGTCAGGTTCTTCGTCATCGTTGTCGTAGGCGCCGGTGGGGGACGGGACGGTAGCCGTAATGGGAACAATTGGAGATTCGGGATGCGAACGAACTGATGCAACCGTGGCTTGATTTGCTCCCGTTTCATCCCCGATCGTGATCGTCGTGTTGCTGCCGATCTTGACAATATCGCCCGGCCGAACGATCTGCGGACGTGAGATCTGCGAGCCGTTTACGAACGTGCCGTTCGTCGAATTCTCATCTGCGACAAGCAACTCGCCGTCATCAGCAAAGAATGTAGTGTTCTTCCGTGAAAGGCCCGAATCATCCAAAACTATGTCGGCAAGCTCTGTCCTGCCAATAGATAGCTCGTCATCGACCGAGACGGTCTTTGATTCGTAGGGGCCAGAAATGTTGATTTTGAACTGCACTCTGAACTTAAGAGTCGATCAATGGTGATGGTCTTCGTCGGCAACTTCCTTTAGTTTAGAAAGGTCGATCAGCTTGGAAAAATCGTCAAAGTGAAACATCGAATCGTCCTTACAGTAATTGCAGAAAAACGTGACGTCTTCACCGAGGTACATATCTTTGAGATGATAGGCAATGAAACAGCCGTAACAACGCTGGATGCGTTTTCCAAAATCTTTTATGACGCTTTCTGAATCTATTGAATCCATATGGTCGAAACGAGATTTTAACACACGATGCGTTCAAGCACTCTTGCCAAACTCCGCACGATATGCTTTTAATAGAGTTACTCGATGAGCAATCTGACACTTCACATCCATCACCACCATCATGCCGGAGCACATTCCGCGCATGACTTGAATCTCGTTCTCTAGAACAAGCGAAATTAAGTCTTAATCAAATAGGCGCGAACTTGAAAAAGTTTCAAGGGCGTCGTTTTGTCATTTTTCGGTTATGAAATTAAGGATAGCGATACAAAAACAAGGCAGGTTGGCCGACGGTTCGACCGCACTGCTGAAACGTTGCGGGATCGGCTTTTCGAACGGGTTGGGGAAACTGCGTGCCGAAGCCGAGGACTTTCCGCTCGAGATATTCTTCTTACGCGATGACGATATTCCGGATTACGTCGCCGACGCCGTGGCGGATATCGGCGTGGTCGGCGAGAACGTCTTGGCAGAGCATCCGAAAAACGTCGAGGTGGTCGAGCGGCTCGGGTTTGGACGATGCCGGCTTTCGATCGCCGTGCCAAAAGGCGATGAATATTTGGCCCTGACCTCGCTGGGCGGCAAGCGGATCGCAACCAGCTATCCGAACATCCTGCGCACGTACTTCGCCGCAAATTCGGTCGAGGCAGACATTCATGAGATCAGCGGATCGGTCGAGATCGCACCTTCGATCGGCTTGGCGGACGCGGTCTGCGACCTTGTCAGCAGCGGCAGCACGCTTTTTTCAAATGGTCTTCGCGAGGTTGAGACGGTGCTCGAATCGCAAGCGGTACTGATACGCCGGCCCAAGCTTTCTACCGACGCCGAAGTGATACTAGACCAACTTTTGTTCCGCATTCGCAGCGTCCGTGCTGCCTCGCAAAACAAATACATTCTTTTGAACGCGCCGAAAGATAAGGCGGCCGAAATATCGAACCTATTGCCCGGAATCAAGAGCCCAACGATGATGCCGCTCGCCGAGGAAGGCTGGGTTTCGATCCATTCGGTCATATCGGAGCACGATTTCTGGGAAGTCGTCGACCGGCTGAAACAGGCCGGGGCCGAAGGCATTTTAGTACTTTCGATTGATCAAATGATCGGGTGATGAATATGCAGATCATAGAATTTCCTGAACGCGAAAATTGGGCACGGTTGCTTCAGCGGCCATCGCTGGACACTACCTTCCTCGAACGGACCGTTGCGAATATCTTGAAAGACGTTCGCGAAAATGGCGACGCTGCACTCAGGCATTGTGCAAGGTTTTTCGACAAGGTCGAACTTGACGAGTTTTTGGTAACAGAAGCTGAATTCGATGAAGCCGATGCACTCGTGACGGACGAGCTGAAAGCCGCGATCAAAACTGCGAAGGCAAATATAGAGAAGTTTCACACCATCGCCGAAAGCGAACCGGCGGTGATCGAAACCACGTCGGGAGTTTTTTGCTGGCGGCGTTTGGTGGCGATCGAAAAGGTCGGGCTGTATGTTCCCGCAGGAAGTGCGCCACTTTTTTCGACCGTCTTGATGCTTGCTATACCGGCAAGGCTCGCCGGTTGCCGCGAAGTTGTGATGTGTTCGCCGCCAAATAGCGAAGGCAAGATCGATCCAACAACTCTTTACACTGCAAGACTTTGCGGCGTAACGAAAGTATTTAAGATAGGCGGTGCACAAGCTGTCGGGGCGATGGCTTTTGGAACGGAAACGGTTCCCGGGGTCTACAAGATCTTCGGCCCGGGCAATCAGTTCGTTACCGAAGCGAAGATGCAAGTAACGCGTTTCGGCGTTGCGATAGACATGCCCGCCGGGCCATCAGAAGTTGCGGTGATCGCGGACGAGACGTCCATTCCGGAATTTGTGGCGGCGGATCTTTTGTCGCAGGCCGAACACGGGCCGGACAGCCAGGTTATTCTCGTTTCCATTTCTAGAAAAGTGGTCGACGATGTGCTGAGCGAGATCGACAGACAAGTCGCCGAGCTCCCGCGAAAGCAGATCGCAGAAGCGGCGCTCGAAAACTCGCGTGCCTTCGTGGTCAAGGACCTTGCCCAGGCAGTCGAATTGATGAATGAATATGCTGCCGAACATTTGATACTCGCAACCGAAAATGCCGAAGAATTGGCGGGACAGATCGTAAATGCCGGCTCAGTCTTTATCGGAAATTATTCGTGCGAGAGCGCGGGCGACTACGCCTCGGGTACGAATCACACGCTGCCGACCAATGGCTATGCCCGATCGTTCAGCGGAGTTTCAACGGCAAGTTTTATGAAGTCGATCACTTATCAAAAGCTAACTGCGGACGGCATCAGAAATCTTGGCCCCGCGATCGAGCTGATGGCGGCGGCCGAGCAGCTGGACGCACACAAGCGCGCGATCTCAGTCCGGCTGGCGGCTTTAGGAGGCGGCGATGGTGTATGACCTAAACCGTCTTGTGCGGCCAAACATCATGCGGCTCAAGCCGTATTCGTCGGCGCGTTCGGAGTTTTCAGGCGACGCCGAGATCTTTCTGGACGCAAACGAGAACGCCTTCGGTTCGCCCGCAGGCAGCGGCTACAATCGTTATCCCGATCCGCTTCAGAAAGAATTGAAAGGGTTGATCGGGCTCACAAACGGGCTGGTCTCAGAACAGATGTTCGTCGGGAACGGAAGCGACGAGGCGATCGATCTGTTGTTTCGCATCTTCTGCGAGCCCGGCCGCGATGAAACGATCGTCTGTCCCCCGACCTACGGAATGTACAGTGTTTCGGCAGATATAAATGACGTCAGCATTCGCGAGGTTCCGTTGACGAGCGAGTTTCAGTTAGACGTTGATGGAATATTGGCGGCAGCGAGCGAGCAAACAAAATTGCTCTTCATTTGTTCGCCG
>JBBSKW010000142.1:0-8262 GCA_038256005.1 Pyrinomonadales bacterium | reverse complement strand
GGGGAATAAGTATAATAGTGGCGGTCGTTAATGTGGTCGATCACGGCAACGAGCATTTCATTTTCGAGTGCCCGAAGCGATCCTTCGGCGTCGGTCGAAAATTTATTCCACTGCATTTTCAGCTTGATGTTGTGCGGAACGAAACGTCGCCCGCTCTCGTCATCTTTTATTTCGGCATCAAGCAACGATTTCAGTCTTTCGATCAATTCGCTTGTTGCGAGGCTGCTTCCGGGTTTCCAGCGGCGGCCGGTCAAACGGTCGAAAATATCCCCGATTTTCGTTAACGTTCCCTGAACGAACCAATCGGGCGATAAATTTCTCTTTGGCGGCGGTGTTTCGGACATCAAATAACTTAACGACGGCGGTACGAAATTTGTTGCTATTCTATCGCAATAGTCAGTAGCCCGCACGTAAATAACGCCGGCAACGCTAACGTGTGGCAATTCCGAACTTTGAACCTATAATGTCGTATTCTAGACGGATAAGATGCGCGAGCTTTCACTCAATAATTGCAGGCTAGATAAACGGTACGATATTGTAAAAGAGCTTGGCCGTGGAAGCTATGCAGAGATATTCGTGGCAAAAGACAATCTCGCTTACGATGCTTCGGCCCACAAGCTTGTTGTAATCAAGGCGCTGAACGTCTTTTTGCAGGACGATCTCGACCCCGATCTCGAACGAACTCTCGTCGAAAACTTTCAGAACGAAGCGGTAGCTCTCGACCGAGTGCGGCATCCGAACATCATCAGCCGACTCGGCCACGGAACTGCTCGCGACCTTGAGGGAATGACGTTTCATTATCTCGTCCTCGAATATATGCAGGGCGGAGACCTGCAAAAGCATGTTCGCGATTCGCCAGTGACACTGAAACAGGCATTGAAATACATCGAGCAAGTGTGCGCCGGGCTGCGGCACGCTCACCAGCACGACATTATTCACCGCGATATCAAACCGCAAAATCTGCTACTTTCGAAGGACAAGGATGTTGTAAAGATCGCCGATTTTGGCGTCGCCCGCGTGCATATTTCGGACGCACCAATCACGCGGGTTGGTACAAATATTTACGCTCCGCCGGAACATTCTCCGCTTGCCTTCGGGCCCGAAGGAGTTATGGTCGTGGAAAAGTTAACGCCAGCGGCAGATATTTACTCGCTTGCGAAGAGTTTCTACACGTTGGTTACGAGTGAATCGCCTCGTTTTTATGCAAATCAGCCGATCACCGATCTGCCCTTAAAAGTTCGCGATGAAGAATGGTCGGATGAGTTGAAGCGAATCTTGAACAAAGCAACTTCCGCTGACCCTTCGGCACGTCACCAGTCGATCGATGAATTCTGGATCGATCTCGAACCGCTCCGAAAGATGGCTGCCGAATATGAAACAGCAACGAGCGTTCGTTCGAAGTTGAGCGCGACGCCGCAGGCTCAGGTCGCAAAAGGCTACACGCCGCTTGCACCGCAAAAACCGAAGTTTGACACGACAAAAGATCTTCGCAAGCGGCATCCACTGATGGACGGCCGCCAGGAAAAAATAGCCGAAAAGCTTGCCGAACCAGCCGCGCCGATCTATAAACCTACCGAACGCGTTGAAGATCATTGGCCCAACTCAAACGCGGTCGTTCCAAAGGAAAAGATCGAAGTCGTATTAGAGCCACTTCCGGTCAACGGCGGGCGACGGAAACGTTTTTATAGACGAACGGCAGGATATTTGATCGCCGCGGCGTTGCTCGTCGGCGGACTTTACGGAACAGCCACGTTTGTGCGTAATTCGGGCATCATTCCCGGTTTTTCAAATCCGTTTGCGGCGCAGGTCGGTGTTGCAAAGACTGATGTCAATCTTCGTCCCGAACCAAACCCTAATAACGATCCGCTAGGTGTTGTTACACGAAATTCGCGCGTTCGGGTTGTAAAAAAAGAGGGAGACTGGTATCAAGTTGATGTTGTCGAGCAGGGCCGCGAGGTAACGCCGCCGCTGTCCGTCAACCGCGGATGGCTTCACGGACGATATTTGACGATGGAGTAAGGCTTGGAGTAACGGCTTCAGCTAGCTTCTAGGTCAAGATAGGCCCGCTAAAGCGGGAACTCCAAACATGGGAGATAATCTTTGAGTGTGTTAGACAAAGTAAGACGTTGGATTGATGGTGAGTCGGCGGAGCTTGTTCTCGAACAGGCTGCAAGGGATGCGCAGATTAAGCCGCGTAGCCAGGCCGAGGAATTCATTGTAAAGATCGCTCGAGCGGTTGAGGCCGTCATGCAAGCCGAGCTGCTGCCGCTTCCTCAAGGAACGACCATAATTCCCACCGAATACACCATTTTTCTGTCTAACGAGGACGACAAAGAATGGCAGGGCGTAAAGCGTCGCGGGCTTGAGCAGGGTTTGTATCACATTCTTGCTGAACGAGCGAAGGAGATCGCGGGCAAGAAAAAGCTTGAGACAAAGTCGTTCGTAATAGAGCTGCGGGTCGATGGGACGCTGGAAAAGGGAAGCGTCCGTGTTCAGCATTCTTGGGAAGATTCGTCGTCCGGCAAGACCGGCGTTCTTGCACGGCCAAAAGCGGCTCCGGCAACGCCACCGTCGCAAAATTCGGCCCGACCCGCCGCTTACGTTCCGCCCCCGCCATCGCAGCCGCCGATCCGCCAGACTCCGCCAGCGGCAATGCCCGATCAAGGACAGCTTACATCGCCGAATTTCACACAAGCCCAACTTCGTCCGCCGGTTCCGCAGACAATGCCGTCGGGAAGTATCGGTCAGGCCATTCCGCTTACGCCGGAAGATGCCGAGGTGATGACGAACGTCCGTCCGCGGTCGAAGGAATTGTACAAGTTGGAGATCTGGTTAAACGGCACTCGGCAAAATTTAGTCCCGATCTTCAATACCGAAACAACGCTTGGCCGAGGTTCACGTTCCAAGCCGGTTGATATTCCATTGTCGGGCGATCCGGAAGTGAGCCGCCGGCATTTGGTGATCTCGACCGACGGAGCAGGAAGTTTTTGGGTTAGAAATGAAGGCCGAAACGCCGCAATGATTCAAAGCCACGAACTTCCCATGAACCAACGCGTTCCGATTAAGCCCGGCGTCAGCGTAACGATCGGGTCCTACGTTATTCGGATCCAGGCTCGCGCCTGATTACGAACTCACAGGGAAGAAGGGAAACTCTTTCCTTCCATGGCGTTCAAGTACTTGTTGAAGTGCCAAGTTCGTCATCTCCTGAACCTCAAGCGGATACGCAAATCTTAGCCTGTTTCGTGTGTATTCGTCCTCGTCAAGAACCTCAACGCGACCGACGGGCCAAATGACGACGTCAATGTCGAGATCAACGTAATCTAAAACATTAACTCCGAAGGTGGGCGGCATGCATATATTGCAGTACCAGTTTCGAAGCGTGCCGTCCGGTCTTTCAAAGCGAAAAATGTTATACCAACGGCCGAGCCAAAAATATTCTGTCGAGACAGTGCCTGCTTCTATGGTTCCAAGATCTGGGTGCGTAACTTCCTCTGCAAATTCACCGACCAAAGTTAAAGCACTACTTTGAATATCGGTGACACGACAATTCCAGCTTTTCTTTAAGCTTTTGTCGAAGCGGCGTGAATTTACTATAATTTCGTCACCTAATATCATCTATATCAATGCGGGTTTCGGCGTGCGAACGACCAAGACCGAACACGGAGCGTGATGAACGACCGAATCCGAGACTGAACCAAGAAGCAATCGCTCCCAACGACTGTAACCATGTGACCCGACAACGATCAGATCAGCGCCAAAGGCTTCCGCGGTTTCGACAATTCGGCTTTCCGGGGAACCGAAAAGCACATCGCTTGTGAACGTGATCTTGTCATCACCGCAAATACCTTCAAGCCGTGTGCATGTTTCGGCGAGCACTTTTGCGGCATGTTCGCGGGCGGTCTTTTCGAGATCGGTCGTGTCGGGCAAATAGCCGCCGTAGATATCGATCGCCATCGGAACCGCCATATCGACAACACTTATAATCTTGATCTCGTCCCCGGCGTTGAATGAAAAAGATTTCAACGCATCGATCGCCGCTTCACTCTGCGTTGAACCGTCGGCAGCAAGTAGGATCTTCATAAACACCTCCAAGTTTTTCGATTTGGCGCAATTCTAACCTGAATCTTGGAATTTTCCTACGACTATTCCGGTTCGGTTCCGAAGTAGAAGTGCTTGAGCTTTGATAGGAGTTCGGAAAGGATAAGGCGCTCGGCTTCGGTCAATTCACCCAGGATCTCTTCTTCGATCTCGAGCCACTGAGCTTCAACCTTTTCACGGACCGCTACACCCTCCGGTGTCAAAAATATACGGGTCGAGCGAGCGTCGTCTTCGACGCGGTCACGCGTGACGTACCCGCCATCTATCAGCCCCGTCAATGTCTTGTTGATCGTCGGCGGTGCAATGTTGAGTTCAGCAGCCAGATCGACCTGCCTCCGGCCGTCACGCTTCCACAATTCCATCAACATTAACACCTGGCCGCTGTGCAGCCCGATCTCGCCCAGCCGGCGTTCGAGGTGGCTCTTGTGTGCGGTAGCGACACCGGAAAGAAGGTGGCTTACGGTTGAATGAAACTTCATCGAATTGAGGTTAAGCGGCCCATCTATAGAACTTTAAGCGATTTAGTTAGCCGGCAAATATCTGTTAATTAGCAGGCTAATGGTTAAAGGTTAGCGTGCTAATAATCAAAGGTTAGCATGGTACGAAAAATTTACAAATAGGTGTAGAATTTCTTTATGCAAAAAGCGGAACTGCTTAAGAACGGTCGGGACCTATTACTTAAACTTCACAAAAGCTTGCTCGATCATGAGCGTGCGATCTACGAGGGAATTCACGGCCCGAAGAGCCCTGGACAGTTCTTGAATATCTTGCTTGAGGACCCGGACTTCAATTGGTTGCGAAAGTTTTCGACCCTGATCGTTGATATCGACGAGATGTTTGCCCAGAAGGATGGCCTAAGCGAAGACGTTGTAGAAATTCATATCGTACAGCTTCGTAAATTGATAGCGATGGAAGGTGAGGATGAAGAGTTTAAGGCGAAGTACCAATCGGGCCTGCAGCTCGATCTTGATGCCGCCGCTCACCAAGGTGCGTTAAAAGATCTACTTGGCTTCGAATAAGAAAAGTTCAACAACGGATTAACGCAGTTTGTCACGGATTACAATCTAAAGAAACCGCGGTTTTTCTATCGATCAGTTCAAAATCTGTGAAAATCCGCGTGAATCCGTTGTTAGATTCCTATCTTCCGCTTTTTTTCCAATCCGCTAGGAAGCTGTCTAAACCCTTATCGGTCAGAGGATGATGCACTAACTGCTTGATCACTTTGAAAGGGATCGTAGCCACGTCTGCTCGAGCGAGAGCACAATCCACGATGTGCATTGGGTGGCGGATCGAAGCTGCGAGCACCTGGGTGTCGAAGTCGTAATTGTCGTAGATCTGTACGATCTCTTCTATAAGCTGCATGCCGTTCTGTCCGATGTCGTCCAGGCGTCCGATAAACGGCGAGATGTATTTCGCACCGGCCTTTGCCGCCAGAAGAGCCTGTGCCGACGAGAAACAAAGCGTAACGTTCACGCCAATGCCTTCCCCCGCGAACGTGCGCGTCGCCTTCAAGCCGTCCAGCGTAAGCGGACATTTGACTACAACGTTGTCAGCGATCTTTGCCAATTCACGGCCTTCTTTCAGCATTCCTTCAGTGTCAAGCGCGGTAACCTCAGCCGAAACATCCCCTTTAACGATCGCGCAGATAGCAGCAATGTGTTCCTTGAAATCAACATCGCCTTCTTTTGCGACCAGCGACGGATTCGTCGTAACGCCATCGATCAAGCCCATTTCATTGGCTTCTCTGATCTCTTCCAAATTTGCAGTATCGATAAAAAATTTCATTATTTGTGTATCTTCCTTAATCTTCGAATAGCTTATTTAACTTCGTTCGAAAGCGAACCGATGCCTTCGATCTCAACGACACACACGTCGCCTTTATTCAGCTTCGAAACACCCGAAGGTGTTCCGGTCGCGATTACATCGCCTTCGTTTAGAGTCATCTGTCTAGAAATGTATCGTATCAGAAAGTCGACAGGGAAGACCATTTGAGAAGTGCCGCCGCTCTGCTTTATTTCTCCGTTGACTAAGCAAGTTACGCGAATGTCCGAAACGTCCAGTTCGGTTTCGATCCATGGCCCGATCGGGCAAAACGTGTCGAAAGATTTTCCGCGGGTGAACTGCACGTCGCTCTTCTGAATGTCTCGAGCCGTAACGTCGTTAAGGCATGTGAATCCGAGAACATAACTCAGCGGATCTTCATCGTCCCGAATATCTTTGCACGCACGACCGATTACGACGGCAAGCTCGGCTTCGTGTTCAACTTGTTGCGACTGAGAGGGAAGTAGGATCGGTCCGCCCGAGCGAATTAAGGCGGATGGAGCCTTGAGGAAAAGGAGCGGTTCCTTTGGGACATCGTTGCCAAGCTCGGCGGCGTGTTCAGCGTAATTTCGCCCAACGCAGA
Organism: Pyrinomonadales bacterium; assembly: GCA_038256005.1. Lineage (GTDB taxonomy): Bacteria > Acidobacteriota > Blastocatellia > Pyrinomonadales > Pyrinomonadaceae > OLB17. The sequence continues at coordinate 1,760 of JBBSKW010000142.1, read as the reverse complement.
CAATCTTCGAGGGCTTAAAATCCTCCGTGATCTCGATTCGCATTCATCAAGATTACAAAGTTTCTGCCGATTCCACCACATGTCACGCAGAAACACTACCTATAGACAGCCTAAGGCCAATAAACACAGTATCTTCTGGCAGTCTTACAAAAAGATTGCCAAAATCTGAAAAAAAATCTTGACTTTTGGGGCGGAATCGGGTTACTCTGTCTTCACTGAAACGCGTTTTGATAACAAAGGGAAGTATTGATTTGATTCCCGGCCTGTTGGCCGCCACTGTCTGAAATCCGGCTCGGAAAGTAAGTAGAGGAATTACGGAAAGCAGGGACACTTTTGAGGATCTTGTCGGCGCGATGCTCCTGATCCGAGATAAGGTAAAATTGAACTAAGAGATACAAGGTCTGTTGCCGGCATGCAGCAGGCCTTTTCTCTGTTTATTAGAACGATTCTCCGCCAAACTTTTGCGAATTATTTTTGCTCATGGAATATTCTCGCTAACGACCTCGCTCGGCTCGCTCACATTCTTGAATTTATCGGTCGCTGTGATGTAGTAAAAATACGTCTTGCCCGACTCTACCCTTTCGTCCAGATACGTAGTTTTATCCTCTAATTCGTTCGTCAAAAGTTCCCATTCAGCAAGCGGCTTATCCTTGTCTTCCGAACGATAAATGCTGTAACCGGCAATGTCCTTCTCGGGATTGTTCGGGAAGAATATCGATATCGAGATCGGTGTTGCGGCCAGCGTGATCGACCGCGGGGCCGATGGCTTAAATGTGTCAACCGGCGTTATTTCAGCAATGTTCGATTCCGTGCTTTCCACCGGTTCGCCTTCCGCTCCCGAAGAAACGGAACGAACAAAATAAGTGTACTTCTTGCCAAAATCGAAAAACGCGTCCGCATACTCGGTCCCCGAAACAGGAGTTCTATTCAAAAGCCGACCGGCCTGAGTTGCAGATTCGGTTCGGTACACGTTGTAGCCAAGTAAATTCAGCGGCGTAGTGCCATTAACATTCGCTGTCGGGGCGGTCCACTTCAGCGTAATGGAATCTTGCGAAACGTCTGTCGAAAGGGAAGTCGGGGCCGCCGCAATACTTGCTGCGGGTTCTAGGTTGACCACGTTCGAAAATGCCGCACGTTGGCCAGATGCGTTAACGAACCGAATCGCGTAACGAAGCCGAACCGGCTGACCTGCGAACTGCAGCGTGTCTCGATACGTAATTGTCTTCAATGCAAAATCGTCCGCAAGGAACTTTTGCGAGCCGATAACCACCGCTCGCGTTGAAAAGTCGGCTTCGGTTATCTGCGGTGGGGACGTTAGCGGTTCCGCAAGGCGATATATCTCCGCGCGATCGATAAAAAGCACACTTCCTGAATCTGCGTTTCGTGCTGGCATTTTCCACGAAAGGATCACCGTGTTGCCACGCTGGAAACCGCTTAACTCGGCGCGTTGCTGGACACGTTCGCGTGGCGGCTCCGGAGCTCCGCGTTTGCCGCATTGAAAACCGGTAAGCACAAGTAGCCCGAGGAGAGCGATCAGCGCCTTGATCGCAAACTGCTTAAACGAGATGTTTAGCGAAAATCGTCCGGCGTTTCTTCCCTTTGTCATGTGCTTAAACTTAAAGAATATACTGTCGAAGGTCTTGGTCCTGTATCAAACTGCTTAATTTCGCATCCACGTATGCAGCATCTATTTGCCATGACTTTTGCTCTAATTCACTGCCTAAGAAGCTGATCTCTTCAAGTAACTTCTCAAGCAATGT
>JBBSKW010000141.1:0-8340 GCA_038256005.1 Pyrinomonadales bacterium | reverse complement strand
GGGTGAAGATACGAAATTAAATTGCTGAAATTGTTAGTAACTTCATACGCCTATACTCACTAAATGTAAAGGCTTCCGGGCGAGATGATGCAGCGATTTTCAGCAAGATACAGCAAAAATCGGGGTTGGAGAAGGATTTCTAATGCTTGAAGTTATCGTCCAAACGCTGGAAGGTGGTTTTCAAACGCTTGGAAACGGTTTTCAGACGTTCGGAAATAATTTCCAAACGCTAGAAGTTTCCCTCCAAGAGCTAGAACCAATATTTCCGTGACTTGAAAGAGATTGCCTGACGCAGGGAATTAGTTTTCTAGTGCTGGAAGAAGGTTTCCAGGTTTAAGATATGCGCTTCTGCGTAGGCGTTATCGCTTTGATCGGTGGCTCAATTAGTTATTAGACGAATGCTCAATTCGTTCGACGACGTAACGTTCTATTCGTTCTTTGTTCGCAGACAATGAAGAGAACTGTTTCTCGCTTACATCACTGAACCGGGCCAAAACCTTTCGGGAAATTTGCTCTTGATCTTCGAAGATGGAAACGGAGTTGAAGTTCAAATGCCAATTCTCGTACTGATGAAGACTGATCGTCACGTCTCGGCACTTGTCGTCATTTGGAATTGCAAAGATGTAAAGAGGCTTCTCCATCCCGTTCAATCTACAATCGATCGGATACTTGCCTTCAGGATCATGGTTGAGGTCGCGATAGTCGAATTGAATCCGTTCCACAGGAGCCGAAGCCAGCATGAAATTCTTGAAGTCTTCGTAAAACGTTGATCGTACGGTTTCTCGGCTGAGATAGGTAACGTCCGTAATCTTTACCAAACCTTGAAGAAAGTCGTAGAGTACATTGCCGCCGTTTTCGAGATCGATGTCTGAAGTTAGGACGCCGCCAGTTTCGACAATTCCAAAGCTCGACAACGCATTGCTGATAATTTTTGCACGGTTCCCTTTGTCTAAGCTCTTTATGTCCATTTCATAACTGAGGTGCATGAACGTATGACCTTCGTCGGATATGATCCATTCATCGCCAGATTTTTTGAGAACAATTGCAAAATGGTCGCCGTCATCAAATCGAAAGGGCGTGAAGATGCGGTATCTGTCAACACCTTCCGGGAGGAGCCGAATCTCTTTACAGACCGTTTCCTTGAATTCTCTTTCGATTGTTTCCGGATTATTCATTGGCTTTTCCCAAATAAGCTGGGCTGAGGGTCGTTTGACATGATTCCGCAATCGGAAACCAAACAGTCAATAGCCCCGTGAAGGTCAGCGTATCGGTCAGTTACCTCAGCGTAGTGTTCCTCTTTCATTCCTTCCAGTTGGTAACGCTCAGATGCGGTGTGAATATGAAAATCGTAGAACTCCGTCTCATTTTCAAGCTTGTTCGAGTGAAAATGGCTCTTGCCGTTGTAACGCCGTAATCGGAAGACCTCGTTCTTGTCCGCCCGGATGAAGCCTAAGATCGCCGAAAAGTCGAGCGGGTTCTCAATGCCCTGTCGAATTATGATCTTGAATGCACTTTTGTCGGGCCTTTCGATTTCCAGGTCGTACTCTCGATGACCGCGCTTATCTTTAAACTTCGACGTGAACTGCGAAATCGGGACGTCAATCGGCTTTTCCTCCGCTATTAAAGCTGCGATCTCTTGATCTGTGAGAAAAACATCCATACGATTCTTAATTTACACTACTTTTGCTCGAACATTGTACCCACACTTCACTCAACGTAAAACTGGACGACAAACTTACACTGCCGCGACGCGGTTATAGACCGTATCCCTTTCCACAGCCTCGAAGCCGGCGTTTTCGATCATTTTGGTTCACAGTAGGTCCTATTCGATCGCCTCAATACGGTCACTGAAAACGGTGACGAGTTTGTGTTCGTTGTTAAGTTCGAGCACTTCGTTCCAAACGGAATTCATCGCGGCAAAGAAATCTCGTATTTTTAGGTTGCCGAGGCGAATGTGAATAACTTTTGGCGGAGGAATGTGAAAGATGACCCGATTGGAGAAGTCGCTGTCTTTGGAGACGATCGTTAATGAATTGTCGGTCGCGTATCTCCAAATCTGAGTGTCCGTCCATTCGTCGTCAATATCGTTTTGATGAATGTAATCATCACCTTTCCACAACGCAAAGTGATAAGGCAGATTCACATCGATCAAGAATTTCGGCATAGCATCAGACCGATCTTATGACGTAATTTCTGTCCATCAGAGAACTCGCAAATTGAAGGCAGGCCGCAATATCTTCCTTTTCGAGCGACGGGTATTGGTAGAGAATTTCGTCAACCGTTTCACCGGCTCCGAGAAATTCGAGAACGGTTTGCACGGTTATTCTCTTTCCGCGAATAGTCGGCTTGCCGTTACAAATATCTTCACTGATCGTGATCCTGTCGGTATTTGTTTTCATATTTTCACCGTAACCAACCTACGAAGCTGCAGCGTGCTCTATCTTATTATAAACCGTATCCCTTTCCACGGCATCAAAGCCAGCGTTTTCGATCATGGTGATGAGTTCTTGTTTGGTCATTTTTACTTCACCGTTTTCGACGGCGTAGGCTTCGGTAAGTTCGCCGCCGTCGGTGATGGTGCCGTCGAGGTCGTTGGCGCCGAAGTGGAGTGCGGTCTGGGCGGTTTGTTTGCCGAGCATGACCCAGTAGGCTTTGACGTGGTCGAAATTGTCGAGCATCAGTCGCGAGACGGCGATGGTTTTGAGATTATCGACGGCGTCGGGGCCGGGAAGCGATGAGAGAGCGGTGCCGTTCGGGTAGAAGGCGAGCGGGATAAAGCACTGGAAACCGCCGGTGCGGTCCTGCTGTTCGCGGAGGCGGATGACGTGATCGACGCGGTCATCTAGCGTCTCGATGTGGCCGTAGAGCATCGTGGCGTTGGTCTTGAGGCCGGCTTTGTGGACCTTGCCCGCGAGTTCGAGCCAACGGTCGCCGTCGCATTTGTGATCGCAGATCCGCGAACGCGTCGGCTCGGCAAAGATCTCAGCACCGCCGCCCGGACACGAATCCATCCCTGCCGCGTGCAGTTTTTCGATCACGTCCTCGTCCGACATCTTGTAAAATCGAGCCATAAAATCAAGCTCGACCATCGTCAAGGCTTTGAGATGCAGCTTTGGGAACTCGCGTTTGAGCGTCGAGAAGAGGTCGGTGTAATATTCGAACGGCAACTTGCTGTTCAGCCCGCCGACGATATGCAGTTCGGTTGCGCCTTCAGCGACAGCATCACGCGCTATCTGTATGCCTTCGTCGATCGAATGTGTGTACGCACCTTCCTGCCGAGCACGTTTGTAAAAGCCGCAAAACTTGCAGTCCGCGACGCAAATATTAGTGTGGTTAAAATGCCGGTTTACGTTGTAATACGTCGTCAGCCCGTGCTTCTTACGGCGAACGTGATCCGCCAGTTTCCCGAGCGCGTTGAGGTCGGTGGTGTTGTACAGAGCTAGCCCTTCGTCAAAGGTCAGCCGCTCGCCGTCCTCGACCTTGAAGGCGATCTCTCGAAGTCTTGGATCAAATGAAAGTTCCATATCTAGCTAGATTCTACCAAATTTGAAGTGCGGCAAACATCGGCCAAAGGTCATGGATCTAGATGCGAAGCGCGGAGAAGTTTTATTTTCGTCGGGTTGCTTAAGATATGCTTGTTTACAAAATCACCTTTTGGTGACAAAGTAGTTGAGTTTCAGAAAATTTCAACGTTCGCCTTTACTTGCAGTCGAGCGTTTTACTTGCTTTTTCAGGAGGGATTAATGACAAGACGTTTTTCGTTTTCGCTTCTAGCGATCTTTTTGTTTGCGGCTGCTGCCAGCGCCCAAACTTTTACAGCTCAACTAAATAGTTTGCAGGAAGTGCCTGCAAATGCTTCCGCAGGAAAAGGTTACGGACGTGTGTTTGTAAACCCGTCGACCTTGGCCTACACCTTTGAGGTCGTATTTTATGGTCTGAGCAGCAACCAGGCAGCTGCACACATCCATGCACCGGCTCCGGTCGGCGTTAACGCAGGGGTTATTATCAATCTAGGCGCCCCTGGTGGCACTGCAAACACCATTACGGGCGGTGGTACGATGACGCTTGCTCAGTTGAACCAATTAAAGGCCGGACAAGCCTATATCAATGTGCACACGGCAAACTTTTCTGGTGGTGAGATCCGCGGTCAGCTCGGCCTTCGCCGCGTTCTTGACTATGACGGCGATGGAATGACGGATTACAGCGTTCTGCGTTTTCCGAATGTTGCACCTCCGGGACATTCGCAGATCACCTACTGGAATCGGAACAGCCAAGGGCTGGCTTCCAACCAAACCGTTCAATGGGGAAATGCGAATACCGATTTTCCGTGCCCGGGCGATTATGACGGCGACGCTAAAGACGATTTCTGTGTATATCGTGCCGGAGCGTCTGCTGGTCAACAAAGCTTTTTCTACATTACAAGAAGTTCGGATCTCGCCGTACAGATCATTCCATTTGGTATTTTCGGCGATCAGGCAATTAATCGTGATTATGATGGCGACGGAAGAACCGATATCGCGGTCTTCCGGCCAGGTGCAACTGCTGCTACTCAAACACGTTGGTTTATTCTAAACAGTTCAAATCAGTCGTTAACCTTGCGTGATTTTGGTCTCACAGGAAACCGTACTTCGATCTTTGACACGCCGATCCCGGGCGACTATGACGGCGACGGCAAGTTTGATATTGCGATCTATCGATTCGGCCAGAACCCGGCTAATAACTACATCGTCCTGAGAAGTTCTGATGGAGTGGTCACTTATCAACAGTGGGGCAACTTCACTACCGACTATGTGGTTCCCGGTGACTATGATGGCGATGGGAAGTTTGACCTTGTAGCGGTTAGAACGGGAGCCACAGCCACGGCGCCGATGGTTTGGCACATTTTGCAATCGTCTAACAATCAGTATCGCAATCAGACGTTTGGTTTCTCCTCCGATCTTCCGACACAGGGCGATTTTGACGGTGATGGAAAAACCGATATCGGCGTATGGCGTCGCGGTGCTTCGGCGGGAGCTCAAAGCTTCTATCACGTATTTGGTAGCCTGAACGGCTATATCTTAACGCCTTGGGGCCTTCAGGCTGATTTTTCCGTGAATACGTTCGACACTCGATAGATAGTGATCTGTAGGAAAGTCGAGACGGGCTTTGCTCGTCTCAAATGAAGATGCGGCTGGACAAAAACGGCCGCATTTTTCGTTTAAACCGGGACGCCAGAACCGAACACGGAATATATAAGCCTACTTTGTGACTCAAATCATTTTTTGTGTGCTAGCGTACTGATAGATTGTTCGCATAAGAGCAATTTCTATTATGCGAACAATTGAATGGATCAAGGATCTTGACCTCGGAACCCTAACAGATTCTGAGACCGCACAAGACAAAGACGTTTCCCAACTCTACGACGGGCCTTTCCGGAAGCTGGTCGAAGTTCGGCTTCGAAACTCAGCTACACTTTCCAAACACAAAGCCAACGAACCGATAACCGTGCTTTGCCTTTCAGGTAAAGGAGCCTTTCGTGCGGGCCCGGAGCTTCAGGATATTCAGGCACTGCAGCCGGGTACATTGATCACGCTCGATGCTTCGATCGAACACGAAGTAGCTGCCCAACCGAACCTTCATCTGCTCGTCACAAAATTTAAGAACAGTTAACAGGAGCAAAAGGCGATGAAAAAGCTTTGGATACTATTCGGCGCGGTCTTTATTTTTTCTTTCGCGATATTGGGCTGGGTCGGCACCGAAATATTTCGCCAGGTTCCTCCGATCCCGGTCGAGGTCGTTGCCACTGACGGCAGCGTGATGATCGCCAGTGAACAGATCATGGACGGCCAAAACGTCTGGCAGGCAATGGGCGGAATGCAGGTCGGCTCGATCTGGGGACACGGATCGTACGTCGCGCCGGATTGGACCGCCGATTACCTCCATCGTGAATCGCTTTTCATTCTCAACGAATGGACGAACGGCCGGTTCGGGGCCGATGGCATTACGATGCCGAGCGAGGAACGTGCAATGCTGGTCCAACGGCTTCAGGATCTTGTGCGCACGAATACGTTTGACGCCGCGACCGGAAAACTGACGGTCGATCCGATCAGAAAGAGAGCTTTTGAAGAGAACCTAAAGCACTATTCCGAGATCTTCACAAACGGGAGCGACGACTACGCGATACAGAGAAACGCTCAATCCGATCCTGAACGCCTAAGGAAACTGAACGCGTTCTTCTTTTGGACCGCGTGGGCATCGGCAGCAAACCGGCCGGATAACAATATTTCTTACACGAGCAATTTTCCGTCAGAACCACTGGTCGGAAATGTGCCGACCGACAGCTCGATAATCTGGACCGGCGTAAGTGTGATCGCTTTGATCCTGAGCATTGGCGCGATGGTCTGGTTCTATGCCGGTTGGCATCGCGGCTCTACCACTTACGAAACGCCCGATTCTGATCCGCTGATCGGCGAGACGGTAACGCCTTCGCAAAGGGCGACGGTCAAATATTTCTTTATAGTTTCGCTACTGTTTCTGTTGCAAATTATGATGGGCATAATTACTGCCCATTACGGCGTAGAGGGCGGCGGATTCTACGGAATTCCGCTAGCCGATTATCTGCCGTATGTCGTAACCAGAACGTGGCACGTTCAGCTTGGAATCTTCTGGATCGCGACCGCGTGGCTGGCCGCAGGGCTTTTCATCGCACCATATATTTGCGGGTACGAACCAAAGTATCAACGGCTCGGTGTCAACGTTTTATTTGGAGCACTGCTTGTGGTCGTGCTCGGCTCAATGGCCGGCCAATGGATGAGCGTGATGCATCTGTTACCGGGCGATCTATGGTTCTGGTTCGGGCATCAGGGATATGAATACGTAGATCTCGGGCGCGTTTGGCAGGCGGCATTGTTTGTCGGACTATTGCTTTGGTTGTTCCTGATAGCTAGAAGCGCGATTCCCGCTTTGCGGCGTGACGGCAGCCGTTCGCTGGTCGTGCTCTATCTTGTGACCACAGCCGGTATCGCACTGTTCTACGCTCCGGGTCTTTTCTGGGGAATGCGGTCTCATCTGACGGTCGTGGAATATTGGCGTTGGTGGGTAGTGCATCTTTGGGTCGAAGGATTCTTTGAAGTATTTGCGACGACCGTGATCGCGTTCTTGTTCGCAAGGCTCGGCGTGCTCAAGGCAGAACATGCGGCCTACGCAGCCCTGCTTTCGGCGGCGGTTTACTTGAGCGGCGGCATCATCGGTACTCTACATCATCTCTATTTTGCCGGAACACCGACGGTCGCGATCGCGTTTGGTGCGGTGTTCAGCGCACTCGAGATAGTGCCGCTGGTCTTCGTCGGCTATGAGGCGATGGACAACATCCGCCACTCAAAGGCGAGGCCGTGGCTTGGACAATATAAATGGATAGTCTACTTCTTTGTGGCCGTCGCGTTTTGGAATCTGGTCGGTGCGGGCGTTTTCGGATTTATGATCAATCCGCCGATCGCTCTGTACTATATGCAGGGCCTAAATACGACCGCGGTCCACGCTCACGGAGCGCTTTACGGTGTTTACGGAACGCTCGGGCTTGGGTTGTTGCTATTCTGTTTGCGGGCTATGGAACCGCTGCGAAAGTGGAACACAAAACTTTTGGCGTTCTCGTTCTGGACGATCAACATCGGGCTGATGCTTGAGATCTTGCTGAGCCTACTGCCAATCGGCTTGCTGCAAACATATCAATCGGTTTCGGTCGGTTACTGGTCGGCTCGAAGCGCTGAGTTTATGCAGACCGACCTGATGGAAACGTTGCGATGGATGAGGCTCTTTGGCGACACGATATTCGCGATCGGCGCGGTCGCTTTCGTTTGGTTTGCGATCAAACTTATGGTGACGAGAGATGCTGACGATCACGAGGAAGCTGTGGTCGACCTGCCGTAGATGAAAGGCTCGCATGAATAATGAAAGACATTCAAAACAGGGAAGATATCGATCAGTTAATGTTGCATTTCTACAAGCGGGCGTTGAGTGACGATGTGATCGGCTATATCTTTTCAGATGTCGCGAAGCTTGATCTGGAACATCATCTTCCGATCATCGGAGATTTTTGGGAAACGATACTGTTTCAATCGAACAGCTATTCAAAACACGGTCGAAACCCGATGCAGGTTCATGGTGATCTGAGCCTAAAAGAACCTCTATTGCTAGGTCACTTCGAACGCTGGCTGGAGCTCTTTACATCGACCGTAGATGAAAATTATGCGGGTGAAAATGCGGAATTTCTCAAGCTGCGAGCAAACGCAATTGCAAACAGAATGTTGGAACACGTCAGCGGTATTTCCGCGCGGCAAGCTATGCTCGAAAATGCTCGCCAAG
>JBBSKW010000140.1:0-8342 GCA_038256005.1 Pyrinomonadales bacterium | reverse complement strand
CCATAAGGTTAATTGCGAAGATCGAAGAAAATTTGCCGCCTCTTTGTCTGTTAATAGTTCGGTTTGTTCGTTGTTCATAGTTGTTTCCATACGATTATGCTTTTTCGCGATACTGAAAATTGTGAGCATCAGATTATAAATATAGTCCCCTAACAACTTCACGTCACGTCAATTGAGCGGTATAATATCTTTCGCCATATGGCAAAAGATAATCGTATGAAGGATAAGAACAAAGCCTCGTGTCCGGCTCTACTGGCTTCGATCATTCAACTAGTGAATACCTTGCCGATAGATGCTAGAGAACGATTCAATCAGGTCTGCGACGAAAGAAAAATTTTTAAAGACGAAAATGGGAACGTCATTCAGGATTCGGCTCAAGACGCGTTTGATAAAGAAATTGTCGAGTTTTTATTTGATCGCGAATCGAACACGAATTCAGTTGAAAGATTTGAGTATTTGGTTAAAGCAAAAACGCTTCTCAGTCATTTTGCCGATCTAAGTAATCACTACCAAAAAATTCCAGTTAAAAAGAGAAATAATAGTGGCGAAATAACGCGGCTGCTCTACAAGTTCCTAACTGTCGATTTCGACAAGAGACGGTTTACTGTTGATCTTGGATTGAACCTGATTGACGGGTTTATCAAACCCGTTCCGAACGAATTCTTAGAACTATTCCAGAAGTTTAATATTCCGTTTTACCGGATACGATCTTGTCAGGTCTGCCAGAACGTCTTTTGGGCAAAGAAGCTAAACGCCAAAACGTGCCAGCCGAAATGCTCTAAGAAACTCTATGAAAGGGCAAGGTCGAAGCGTCTGAAAGCCATTACTACATCAAAACGGGATGCGCGCGATGGATGGAAAAATCAAGATCTAAGTTCGGGTCGATTTTGGTAGGAGAGTTTCAATAAAATAATCGCTTCCCTAATTCACAAACTCCGTCGCATTGTCCGGCATTGCGTCCGCGTGGACCGAATTGATCGTTTCCGCGAAGTTGCGAATGATGTCCGAATCGGTTGCCGTGTAATGCTTCATCGTAGTTTGAAGGTTGGTATGCCCTGCCATTTTTCCGGCAAGGGCAAGCGGTAAGCCGTATCTCTGCCAGCGTGTCAAAGCCGTACGGCGTAGATCGTGAAAGTGAAGATCGTCGATCCCGGCGATCCGCTTTGCAGTCGCCCAGCTTCGTTTGAAGTCCAGGAAAGGAAACGGCATCTCGCCCAGCGTAAATTCTCTAACGCGAGTAAGTTCGGCCTTCACCCTTTCAGTTAATGGCGCATAGCGTTCCTTTTGGGTTTTTGTATGCGTTCCCAAAATATGGATCAGGTTTGTTTGAAAATCTATGTCCTGCCAGCGAAGTTTCAGGATTTCGCCGCGTCTCATTCCGGCATCGATAGCAAGCATTATCAGGGCTTTCAAATGCGGATTATCTACGCTGATATTCGCTGTCACGGTTCGTTCTTCGCCGTAATGATTCCGCGTGTAGCTGGTTTGCCGTTCGCCCTGGCAAGCGGCAAGCAATCGCGTTTCTTCGGCCTCTGTGAGAAGCCGCTTGCGTTCTATCTCTGCGTCCGCGTCGATTACTTGAGCATTAAAGAATATGTCCTTTGTGATCCAGCCTTGCCCGTATGCGTAACGCATCATTCGTCGCATTGCCGAAAGTTCGCGATTAATCGTTGCCAACTTCACCGGGACAAACTTGCCTTTGGCAATGACTTCGGGCCGTCGCGATCCCGTTTTCAGTCTCCAGCGTCGATAGTCCTTCAAGTTGTCGGTTGTTATCGATCCGATCCGCCGCTTGCCGAAAAACTCTTTCAACAATTTCAGGTAGTTTTGAGCCGTTGCGAAGGATCGAACGCCTTCAATCTTTCGGCCTTCTACGATCACGGCCCGCTTATAGAAAAGTTTGTCGCATCGATCCGCCAATTGATCGAAACTCATTCGTTCGCCCGCTCTGATTCCGCCGTGAGATTTCTTTGTATCGTTAATGAGCCGATCCCGTTCGTCGATTGCGTCCGCCCGCCTTTCTTTCGTGCGTTCCCGCGTGATCGTTTTCCCGGTTTCCTGATCGATGTATTCGAGCCGAGCGATCCATTTGCCCTTACTCTTTCCGGCCTTGCGTTTGAACACCGTCGATTTGATTTCCATAAGTATCTCCGTTCCCACCTGAATTCCCACTTTTCATCAAGTGGGACTTAGGTGGGACTAGCAATATTATGAAATACTTAGAAAAGGTAGTCAAAGGTGTAATGCCTATAAACACAGGCAAAAAGCGGATATTTTGAAGGATTCAGAAAGGCTAAAAAATGCCCGCCTTCTCAACTCCTAAGTGAAAGGCCGGTGGTTCGAATCCACCCGGGACCACCAATCGCAAGTTGTTTCGCTGGAGCGGAAACTTCCAGCTTTCTGGCTCACCTACCTAAATCGAAATTCGGTCATGTCCGCACGCCTTATCTAATCCTGTTGAAATGACGCCAGATAACTTGGCTTGGAACGCTCTTAAGCGTTTTACCTGGAGATCGATTTTAATTGATCAGCCCGCTTGAAATAGTAATATCCAGCGGCAAGAGCGAGGATGATCACGCCTGTGCCGATCATCGAAAGTGCCGGGATAGTTTTGTAGTCTACGTCGATCGCGTGTCGTGCGATTGCGATCGTGGCGACCGAGAGCAAAACCTCGACAATATGACAGGCTCGTCCAGGTACATAACGATCGTTTTCATATTCCTATACAAAAAGAGTCAGTTAGAGACCTTCGTTTGTGAAATAGGGTTTGCATTACTCGATACCACGCCTGATATTTCGTCGGGAAATCGTTAGTATCCGACTGCTAAAACGCAGAGAACAAATAATTTTTGGAATTTGAAATCGAATGAACCTTTGTATTAAGTGAACGGAAGATATCGGTGACCAAGCACAGTGGCAAGCAAACAGGCATGTCATTTGTACGCCCTAATTCTATTCATAGCTCCATTGTTTAGCAGAGACCGCACCTCGGACCGGGTGCGGTTTTTGTTGTTTAGAGCACAGGCTGTACCCTGCTTTCTTGGTTGTCGCGATCTACATTTCTTCAACAAATCAGTTGAACTCTTAACCGCGAAGTGGCAACGTAGTGTCGTATGCGAAAAGTGCTGACAGGGGCTGAGATGCGCGAGGTCGATCGTTTGACGACCGAGCGCTATGGCATTCCATCGATCATCCTGATGGAAAACGCCGCTCACGCCGTCGCTCGTGTCGTCACTGAGAAATTGGGCGGCTCGGTAAAGGGCAAGAGCATCCTGATCCTCTGCGGCAAAGGAAACAATGGCGGCGATGGTGCGGCTCTAGCGAGGAATCTTTGGCAAGTTGGAGCCGACGTTTATGTTTGTCTTCTCTGTGAAATAAATGAGACATCGGGTGATGCTCGACAGAATCTCGAAATCGTTCAAAACCTCTCAAATATCGAAGTCGATTTACACGATGCCGAAATCTTTTTTAACCAAATATTATCCTCCGCGGATTGGATCAGTTATCTTGAGCAGTACTTTGACTGTGAAGAACCTGAGATCATTGTTGATGCAATGTTTGGGATTGGCCTTTCCAAGCCCCTAGCCGGTCACTTTGGGGACATCGCTCGCTGGGTTCGCGGCGAAAATGTCGCAGGCGTCGAACAAGATAGCTTGGTTTTTTCGATAGATGTTCCGTCTGGCTTGGATGCAGATCGGCCAGTTTTCATCGGACAATCAATAAGGGCGAATTGGACAATCACTTTCACCGCTCCTAAACCATCTAATATCCTTCCACCAGTCTTGGATTTCAACGGCGACCTGATAATTGCAAATATTGGCTCGGCCCAGGAATTGATCGACGGGCAACCTTCGCAGCTATATTTGGCCGAGCGGGACGATGCGGCTGAATGGCTTCGGGCGTCTCAGTTTTCGAGCGATTCCTTCAAGAACAAACGCGGGCATGCTTTGCTTATCGCCGGGAGTGAGGCGTATTCCGGTGCGGCGGTTTTAGCGGCGGATGCGGCTGCGAGGTCGGGCGTAGGGTTGGTAACGCTTGGGACGCCGCGTTCGAGCAAAGATTCGGTCGCGTCACGCGTTTTGCCTGAGGTAATGGTTCGTGCTCTAAGAGACACGGCTGGTGGAGCCGTTTCGGATTTGGCAACCGGTGAGGTCGGAGAACTGCTAGCGAAGGCTGACGCGGTCGCGATCGGCTGCGGCATCGGCTCGTCAGAAAATGAGACGTGCGAGTTCGTCCGACACTTTGTTTCGAATCGAAGCGTCCCGACTATTTTGGATGCGGACGCCTTGAATTTGATGGCTCCATTTTCACCGAACTGGCCGCCGGCTGACGTAGGCGGTTCTGACCTGATTCTCACACCACACGAAGGGGAATTTCTGCGGCTGCTTGGGACGGATGACAAAGATGCGATCAAAGACCGCGTGGCGGCTGTTCGTGAGTTTTCGCAAAAGCACAATGTGATCCTTGTGCTAAAGGGCGAACGCGTTTTGATAGGCGAGCCCGGCGGAAAGGTCGTCGTAAATCCGACCGGAAGTTCCGGTCTGGGCAAAGCCGGAAATGGCGACACGCTAGCCGGAATTCTCGCAGGGTTTGTCGCTCAAGCGGCGGCGATGAAGATCGATATTTTTGAGACGGTAGTCGCGGCGGTTTACATCGCCGGCATGGCCGGCGACATCGCCGAAAAGAAATTCGGCAAACGCGTGATGACAGCTTCAGACGTACGCGAATGCCTAGCCGATGCGTTCGCAGAATTCGAACCGTTGCAAAACAGCTCGTAACTGGAAACTCAAAACTCCAAACTAGATCTTGCGAATATATTTGAACTATGAAATCCAAAGAACTGCTGAAAATTTGGATCGATGCATTTCAGCGATGGGATCGCGAAGCTGTTGCCGCGTGTTATGCCGACGAAGCGGTGAATTTTCAGGTGATGACAGGCAAGCCGGATGTCGGGATCGACGCGATCCGTGCCGGGAACGATGCAATTTTCGCGGCGTTTCCGGACGCGTGGTCGCGGGTCGAAAACTTGATCGGCGACGGCGATCGAGCGGCGTGGGAATGGATTGGAGGCGGAACCTGGACCGGTGAATTTCTTGGACACGAGCCGACCGGCAAAAGCTTTGAGATCCGCGGGTGTGGGTTCTTTGAATTTCGATATAGCAAGATCATCTTTCAGCGCGGTTATTGGGAAAAAGAGTCGTGGTATTCGCAAATAGGGTTGGAAGTGAAATGACTGAGACGATCATCTGTCAAACTCCTGAGGAAACCTACGAACTCGGAAAACGTATCGGCGGCGAGCTTCGCGCTAAAGATGCTTTCTTGCTTCGCGGGGGGCTTGGCGCGGGCAAGACGCTGCTGACGAAGGGCATTCTGGATGCTCTAGGATTCGATGTAGATGAGGTGACGAGTCCCAGCTTTACGCTCGTAAATTTATATCCGGCCGAGCGATTCGACGTTTTTCACATCGACCTTTGGCGGATCGACGAAAGCGGCGACGCGGCATTCGGAGTCGGGTTGGACGAGATCGTCGATAACGCCAACTTCATCGCGATAATCGAATGGGCTGAACGTCTAAGCGGGTTCAGGTTTCCCGGCCGTGTTTTCGACATTAGCATCGAAGGCGACGGTGACGATCCTCGTTCGATAGAGATCACGGGTCCTGATGTATGAAGAGTTTCGTTTCAGGTTTAATCGCCGTTGTGATTGCTCTTGCGGGATGCGGGTCTAGCGGTGAAGAGTCAGCGTATCGAGCGTCAAATAGTGAGGCGAAATCGGTTGCAAAATTGAAGACACAGCGTGACGCAATCGTAAGATTCTTTGAGCCAATGAAGATCAACGAAGGCGACTGGCTCTACACGCGAAAGGAGCCGGGCGAGACGTTTGAAGAATACGTTTCATCCAGTCCCACACGACCAACCAAAGAAAGGAACACGATCTACATCCAACCGATCGGCACGTTCACTAGAGAACAAGCGGCGGCGATCGAGAAAACAGCAAATTATATGCGGGCCTATTATTCGCTGCCTGTAACGCTGAACAAGACGCGGCCGATCGGCGACGTCCCGTTCGAGAAAAAGCGGCTTGTAAAATATCGAAACAATCTTCAAATCAGGACGGGCTATTTTCTTGACGATGTGCTGCCACAATTGCTGCCGGATGATGCGGCGGCTTTGATTGCTTTTACGAATTACGACCTTTTTCCTGAACCGACTTGGGCCTTCGTTTTCGGACAGGCTTCACTCGACAAACGAGTTGGCGTCTGGTCGCTGTATCAATTTGCGGACCCGAAAACAGGGAAATACGACGCTAGACTTCTGCTTGACCGGACCCTGAAAATAGCAATGCACGAGACCGGTCATATGTTCTCAATGAAGCATTGCACGAAATACGAATGCCTGATGTCAGGAACAAATCATCTAGCCGAGACGGACCGACGACCTCTCGATAACTGTCCTGATTGTATGGCTAAACTCGCGTGGGCGATGAAATACGAACCTGAGATGAGATATCGACAACTAGCAGCTTTCTGGCGAAAGAACGGGCGTCCTAATGAAGCAAAGGTGATGGAAGATAAGGCAGCGGCGGTCGCAAATGTGAAATGAAAGAAAGCACCCCGATTCCGAAACGTCCGATCATTATTCTCGGTATAATTTCATTGATCATCGCTCTTGCTTATATTTTTGGAGCGGACAAGTTAACTAGTATGAACAAATCGGAGCCTCTGCCAGAGATTGCTGCTTCACGGATAGTCGTCCACAAAGCGGCCCGAAAGCTAAAACTTTACGATGGCGAAAAGTTGATAAAGACATACGAGGTCGTGCTTGGTAGGTCTCCGGTCGGCGATAAGGAAAGGGAAGGTGACGGCAAGACCCCGGAGGGCATTTTCTACGTTTTCGGAAAGAATGCGGGGAGCAAATTTCATTTGAGTCTCGGAATAAGTTACCCGAGCACCGACAATGCCGAACGCGGTATCGCCGCTGGCTTGATAGGTCAAAACGAAAAAGAACTGATCGAAAGAGCGATCGTAAACGGCCAAATGCCGCCACAAAAGACTGCGCTTGGCGGCGAAATATATATCCACGGAAACGGGACTGCATCAGACTGGACGGAAGGCTGTATCGCGATGGAGAATGCTGACATCGAGGAACTCTTCACTGTCATCTCGAAAGGCGTACCCGTAAAGATCGTTGCGTAACTCCGATCAAAATATTTGCTATGAAAGCTCTCACAACGTAACATTCCTGTAACTTTAATTTAACATCATAGACCGTCGCGGTTCGATATACTTTAGTCAGCCGCTATGGATCAACCCCGAAAGCCACCTTTGAAACGTACACCAAAAAAAGTTGCAGCCCCGGAACCTGAAGTAGACATGGTCGAGGATGATGCTCGGCTCTTTAATCGGGAGCTGAGTTGGTTAGAATTTAACCGACGGGTTCTCGATGAAGCAATGGACGACGGCGTTCCCGTGCTCGAGCGGCTGAAGTTCCTTTCGATCTTTGCCACAAATCTCGACGAGTTTTTTATGATCCGCGTTTCCGGCATCAAGGAACAGATCGACGAGGGGATAAGCGATTTTTCCCCTGATGGACTAACGGCGTCGGAGCAGCTCCGTGAGATCGGAAGACGATTGCGGCCAATGCTAAGAAAGCAGACGGCCTACTTGGGTCAAACAGTTTTGCCTCAGCTTACGGCCGCCGGTATCGACATCGAGTCTTATAAATCGCTTCCGATCAAGGAGCGGAAAAAGCTCGATAAATATTTCATTGACAACCTGTTCCCGATTCTGACGCCGCAATCGGTAGACTCGAGCCATCCGTTCCCGTATATCTCAAACCTAAGCTTAAACCTGGGGTTGTTCATCGAACCGAACCGGCAACAGACGCAGAAGAATCTAAAACATCTATTTCGCCAGAAGCGCTTTACACGAATAAAATTGCCGGCAATGGTTCCGCGGCTTATTCCTATTAGCGAAAAGAAAGGTCGCTTCACACTGCTCGAAGAAGTGATTGCTGCGAATGCCCATCACCTTTTTCCGCATATGAGGACAGGGGAAGGCTTCTTATTTCGAGTAACGCGCGATGCCGATATCGAACTTCGCGAAGATGAAGCAGGCGATCTTATGCGGACGCTTGAACGGGAATTAATGTTGCGGCGACGACGGTTTCCGGTTCGGCTAGAGGTCTCGGCGGACATGCCGGATAAGATGCTCAAGGTTTTGAGCGATGGCATCGGGCTCTCAGACCAGGATATTTACAAGATCGACGGCTTTATTGATATCTCGGATCTAATGCAGCTTTATTCGCTTGATAGGCTGCGTCTCAAAGACAAGCCGATACAAT
>JBBSKW010000139.1:0-8493 GCA_038256005.1 Pyrinomonadales bacterium | reverse complement strand
TCCACCACCGATTATCAACGCATTTTTCCTGACCCACGGATATGTCTCGCGAAACAGATCGTGAACCTTCGGCAGATCCTCACCCGGAACATTCAGCTTCCGCGCGTTGTCCATCGCCCCGATAGCGAACAGAACGTTCTTCGCAATGTACTCGCTTTTGTTCGTCTTTACCAAGAAATGATTTTCTTCTTCTCCGCCTCTCGGCGTCTCGGCGGTGATCAATTCCCGCCGAACAGCGGTCACCGCTTCCTCGGTCCGCACATCCAGCTCGTTATCCAAAACAAACCGAACATAGTACGAGAGCAATTCCTCACGCGTAGGCTTTTCACGAGCCGGTTTCAGATCGCCCTCATTAAACTCAAGCTCATTAGTCGTCGAAAAGACCGTCAGCCCAACCGGATAGTTATAGATCGTGTTCGCGATCAGTCCCTTCTCAATAACGACACAGTCAAGCCCAGCCTTCTTAGCCTCAAACGCCGCCGAAATCCCCGCCGGCCCGGCCCCGATGATTACAAGATCAAGCAACTTTCTTCCTTCTTTTTGTTTTCTTATGTCGTGTGATTCGTGGATATATTTTCTTTCGACAGTGAGAAATTTTTGCCCACGAAATACACGAAACAGATCAAACAAACACCCTAAGCCGCCGATTCGTTATCCATTCTCTTAAGTTCGTCTGTAAATTTCTCTATCTGCAATTTCGTATTCTCAAGCTCCCGCTTCGATTCCAAATACTTCTGCCATTCGCCGGTCATCGTCAATGCTTTGACAGTGTCTTCATCCAAAGCATGCGCCATCAGCACAAGCAGGTCGCTCAACGCCTCGTGCCCCTCAAGCAGCGACTCAATAATGGTATATGCGAGCTTCGCATTCGGCAGATCGATATCGGTGTTTTCCATAATGAACAAAGCGAATTCTAACACCTCAACATTGCGCAAAAAAGCCCGCGTACGTTGCGACGCAGGCCAATTGCCCCTGTTGATTATTATTTCTCCTCGCCGAGAAATGTTAGTAGCGATTCGTTGCCGCGGTAAAGGAACAGTCGGCCATCCCTGATCTCATATTTTCGGGCCAGCCGTAGCCCTTCGAACAGTTCACCTTGAACTGACATTTTGTTGTCCTCAATGCAGGCGCGCATTGTTGATATGACCTTCGTTATCGAGATCGAACTGCCGCCCGCATAATAGTTTCCGCCAAAAAAGTTGCAGCCTGAGTCACCGCCAACGCTTTTTTTCTTGGCGTCGAAGTTCACAAACGCATACGGCGGTGGTGCGAAAGTTTCTTGATTCTTAATCTGTTCGAGTACCCATTTTCGGTCCTGAAGCCGCGACGAAGTTGGCTTTACAGCCTGAACCCGGGCGAATCTTAAAACGGTCCGGCCTCGAGGATCCATCAAACGCAATGTCCCGTTCGTCTGAGAGAAGCGCGTAGTTTCCTCAAGTGCCTTCAGGAAAACGCTTTCGGCTACGTTCCCGGCCATCAGCTTGCACGCTCTTTTTGTTGCACCAATGCCTTGGAAATCAATATTTCGCCCGCGCACCGTCATCGACCCGAACATTTGATTACAGCCCGTGTTGCCCGTAAACCGTGTGCTGTTCGCATCAACTTTGATGGCCGCCGCCGAATTCGTCACCGCAATACCGTTCGCCTGGACCAATTTCCACTCGGTTTCTGCCAACGTCTGATTCTGTCCAAAAGCCACCGCAGAAACGGTCAAAACAATTGCGAATGTAAAAAATATTGTTGCTGTCTTTCTCATAACTTCCCCTTTCGCCGCAATTTCGCGGCTATTGAAAGAACGCGGACTACCAGGCGAACTTGTGTAAAGAAAAGTAAACAAGCTATATGAACGGAAGGCTCGCAACCTCAACATCCGCGTCACCGAAACGCAGGATCGTTCCGGGTTCGAGAAAATCAAAACGTACATAGCCAAGTGCGATGGTCTTCTCCAGTTTCGGCGAGTACGTGACAGATGTAATACGTCCGGCGTTTTTGCCGTCCATGGATGTCAACTCCGACCCAGTAACTATCGCTCCCGGTTCTGACAAGATCAGTCCCGTCAATTGTTTTGCGACGTGTCCGCGAAAATGAATGCGGGCGATGATCTCCTGGCCGATGTAGCAGCCTTTGTTGTATGAGATCATCCCGTCAAGGCCGAGTTCTGGAACGATAGAGTTCTCGTCGATATCGACACCATAAAGCGGAATGCCGTTTTCGATGCGGAGCGTTTCATGGAGAGCGGGTGAAATGCTAACGCTCTCCGCCGTTAGGCCATCACGAAAAGTATCTACAGTGTCTGTCGCGAGAACTACCCCGAGAGAACCACCTAGTCCGCGAAACGTCGCCAAAACTCCTTCATTGAAAGGAGCTGTTTCCATAGATCCGAACAGCTCGAAATATGTATATTGCTCCGATAGGTCTTCAACAAAAAAAACACCGGCAAAAGTAAACCTAAACAAATTATTGAAAACCTTTTCCCGCGTCGTTTCTTCAGTTTCGAACAGAAATCTGTCACCTTGGCGGAGGACGCGGACGACCGCGAGCAGACGGCCCTGGGCGTTTGGGAAAGCGGCAAGCATTTGTTGGCCGTCCTCGAGCGTTTTCATGTCGTTCGTGATCAGGCCGTCGAGAAACTGCACTGCCTCTTTGCCCCAAACGGCGATCAGCCCTCGCGGCATCTCGATAAACCCGCTTCCGTCCGAGCGTAGATGGTTGTAATGCTCAATATTCATTGTTGTGTAAATGTTCTCACAGGCACTGACCAAAGCAAATCGAGATTCGCGAACCTATCGGATTTCGTGACAATGCCGCCATTTGCTAGAATTAAGGTTTAGTAAATATACACATGAGCCAACTATCAGAAGCAGTAATCCTCGAATCGCTTGCACAGATAATCGACCCAGACCTGCGCAAGGACATCGTAACCCTCGGTTTCGTCCGCGACATTGAATTAAATGGCGGCGACGTTTCGTTCCGCATCGTTCTGACCACGCCGGCTTGCCCAGTAAAAGAAGAAATGGAAGCACAGGCGATCGAACTTGTTTCGGCGCTTGAGGGCGTGACGAACGTTAACGTCACCATGGACGCTGAAGTTCCGCAAGGGCGAGGAATTGCGAATAACATTGCGATTGCGGGCGTGAAGAACATTATCGCGGTCTCGTCGGGCAAGGGCGGCGTCGGCAAATCAACGGTCGCCGTGAATCTCGCGGTCGCCTTAGCGCAGCAAGGTGCGAAGGTCGGGATTATGGACGCGGATGTTTACGGTCCGAATATTCCGATGATGCTCGGCACAGGTTACGGCCAGCCCGAGGTCGCCAACGGTCAACTACAGCCTATCGAGGCGCACGGCGTCAAGATGATCTCGATGGCGGTGCTCGTTCCGCCCGACAAGCCGATGATCCTTCGCGGGCCAATGCTCCATGGAGTTGTTCGTCAGTTCTTATCAGATGTTAATTGGGGCGAACTTGATTACTTGATCGTCGATATGCCGCCCGGAACGGGAGATGTTCAGCTAAGCCTGGCACAATTGGTTCCGGTCCAAGGTGCTGTCCTTGTGACAACACCGCAGGAAGTTTCGCTTTCGGACGTCCGTCGTGCGGTGAAAATGTTCGAACAAGTTTCAGTGCCGGTACTTGGCGTCATTGAAAATATGTCATATTTTATCGCACCTGACACAGGCAATCGCTACGACATCTTCGGCAGCGGCGGCGGCCAGAAATTGTGCGATGAATACGGCTTAAATTTTCTCGGGCAAGTTCCAATGGGAATTGAAGTTCGCGAAAGCGGCGATAAAGGCGTTCCGGTCGTTATTTCAACACCCGCATCGCTCCAGGCCGAAGCGTTTCAAAACGTCGCCGAAGAGGTCGCCCGCCACGTATCGATCGAAGCGATGAAACCGGATCTGGTAATTTTGTCGCGGGCAAGTTAGGAAGATAGAACTTGTAAAAGTTTGGCTGTAAAGGTAAAATTTACTTTAATGTAAGGATTCACTTCGATGGGGTCCTCATTTTTATTAGGAGACCAAAAATATTATGTCAGCAGTTGCAGCACCTAGTGTGGAGATGAATGTAACGGAAGCGGCGTCGGTTGAGATCAAAAAGTTCCTTGCGACTGAGGATGATCTACCGGAAACAGCAGGGCTTCGCGTTCGAGTAGTTCCGGGCGGATGTTCGGGATTTCAGTACAGCTTGAATATCGAAGAGGAATCGAAGCAAGGCGATTTCATTCTCGACAAGTTTGGGATCAAGCTTTTCGTGGATATGTTCTCGGCCCAATATCTTAACGGGATAACAGTGGACTACACGTCGAACATGATGGGCTCAGGTTTCACGTTTGAGAACCCGAATGCGACAGGCGGCTGCGGGTGCGGAACCTCGTTCTCAGCTTAGACTTCAAATTAGTTTTATTCAGAAATAGGAAAGAGTCGGGCGATCGCCCGGCTTTTTTGTTTGGGACTTCTGTGGTCACAGGTCCAATTCTTAGCCTTTTCTGGAAACCTGATCCGATTGGCCCTTTCTCATTCGCATACACAAAGACAACTGAAGGAACACGCGGCGGGGACAAGTTTCCCTTCTGGAAACGGAAGGGGCAAAAGGCAGGCGGGGCGGTCCGAAACGAGAATTCATCCGCTCCGTCCGCCGGATGCATTGTCTTAACCTTAGCTGACCGATGTGCCAAAGTGGTGCGCGTACTTGCGCCTTTGCGATCGAAAATGCTAATCTTTCGTTTGGTCAGCCGTTTGAGGCTCGTCGAAACTCTAATTTCGACGGTGGCTTTCGGCATTATCACAAAGTAGAAAAAACAAACAAGCAGACATTTGGGGCCATTTCATCGAATCCCTTTTTTAGGAAGTCGACTCGCATTGTGCCTTTGTATTAATAGGCGATATCTTCGCCGATGCCCACTCCAGTCCCGTCTGCAAAAAATAAAAGTCAGGAGAATTACGTTTTGAATTTTTGTAAGAAGATCTCGTATCTGTCCGTTTGCCCGCTTTTCATTTTCGCCGTTTTCGTTTCCAGCTTAGCCGCGCAAGATCGTCCCAGAGTCGTTTCGTCCGGTTCGAGCCGTCCGATCAATCAACCGCAAAGCCCGCAAACCAACACTACCAGACCGCTTACTTCCTCAAGACCCATCAATGGGCCCAATTCCCGCCCGACCTTAACTAATGATATTGTCGCTACACCCCTCGTCAGAAAGACCGGCGAGTCGCGAGCGATGAATTCTTTGGTAAAGGGAGCGAAAGCGTCCCTGTACAGTTCATCGGTCTCCAATGACATGATGGGCGCTATTTCCGGCCGACTCGGTATTCCATATCTTTACGGTTCAACCGGTCCTAATCGATACGATTGTTCAGGTTTTGTTTGGCAGGTCTTCAATGATGCCGGAATTCGGTTCGAACGCACCAGTGCACGCAGCCTCTGGGCGTCATCCGAGCCCGTAACGGGCGATGAGCGATTCAAGTTCGGCACACTCGTCTTTATGAACCAGCTTGGCCACATGGGAATCGTTGCTGACGAAAATGGCTTTTATCACGCATCTTCTAGCAAGGGCATCACGTACTCACCTTTCAAAGGATATTGGGAAAAGCGTCTCGTGGGTTTCCGCAGGCTTGTTATAAACCAAGCTCCGGCTGAGACTGAAAGATAGGTTCTTATAAAATGCAGATAATTCGAAGCGGGGCTAATTGCTCCGCTTTTTCATTTTCCGGATCAAAGAATAAATCCGGGGCGCGGAGAGCTAGCGGACGATTCTGCAAAGGCCCTTACATTCGAAGCAGCGATCCATAAAGTCTTACCGTCTTCGGTTTCAAGGCTCAGAACTCCTTCCGACAGGGATAGAAGCGTTCCGCTATACGCTAGGCCATCGCCACAATTAACCTCGATCATCTTTCCAACAAATTCTGCAAGCTTTCTTTCCATAAGAGTTAGTCTAACCTCCGTTGCACGTTTTCGCACGTATCCTTGAAACCAACGAAATGTATGATAAACAGTTTTCCGCGTTTTCTTGGAATCTTCTCAGTTTACCAGTTTCAAAGCATGCGGTATCGCACATATCGACTGTTACACTTCGAACTAATTTTTTGGGTACGAAATAATTGAGTCGGGCAAGATCTGCCAAAAGACTAAATTGTCGAACCGCACGAATGACCATCAGAGTCTCATCATCTTGACCGAAATTCAATCAATCTGACCACCCCGCGATCAATTTGAAAACAAAGTGTTGACAGACGAATTCGAAAGGTTATACGGTGTTAAACGAGGGCAAACACCTTCGTAACAATCCGTCCTGTCCCTTTGTCCAAAATCAACTTCAAATCAATTCATCTCGGAGTTCACAAATGAGAAAACTTCTGATCATTTCCGCTGTCGCCCTTGTCGCGATCTACATTTTCACATCTGGACCGGTGTCTACCTCAGGCAAGCCATCGAAGTTCTTTAGTTCTGAGAGCGCTGTATCAGGTCGATATATTGTTGTCCTAGCCGATAACGCGAAAGCAGAGTTAGAATCATCGCTCAACGTCGAAATGGCTGCAAACGATCTCGTTGCAAGCCGCGGTGGCTTAGTAGACAAAGTCTATTCAAACGCACTCAAAGGTTTTGCGGTCCAAATGTCGGCCGAGGCCGCTAATGATCTCAGCAACGATCCGCGGGTGCTGTTTGTTGAAGAAGACGGTGAGATCTGGCCGTCCGTTACAGCACAAACTGTTCCTGATTGGGGCCTTGATCGAATCGATCAGACCAGTCGTACGTTAAATGGGTCGTTCGTGTATGGGGGCAACGGTGCCGGCGTAACCGCATATGTGATCGATTCGGGCATCAACCCTTATCATGCAGACTTTGGCGGTCGTGCTTCGGTAGGCTTTGACGCTTTGACTGATGGTCGAAACGGAATAGATTGCCGCGGTCATGGGACGCACGTCGCAGGTATAATCGGAAGTTCCGTGCACGGCGTAGCTAAAGCTGTCACGCTGAAGGGTGTCCGAGTGCTGCCGTGCACGGGCAGCGGCCAGATCTCAGACCTTATTGCCGGCGTAGACTGGGTTACTGCGAATCGCGTGCTCCCGGCCGTCGCTAATATAAGCATGAACGCCAGCGGCACCTCACCGTCCATGACGACCGCGATCACAAATTCGATCAATTCCGGAGTTAGCTATGCGATCTCCGCCGGAAATTATAGTGCCGATGCGTGTAATTATTCGCCCGCAAATGTTAGTGCGGCTCTTGTTATAGGGGCAACGACCTCACTCGATGGTCGGGCCGGTTGGTCCAACTTTGGCCCGTGTGTCGATGTTTGGGCTCCGGGCACAATGATCACCTCAACGGACTATGCCACCAATAATGGCTCCCTTGTGATGAGCGGCACTTCCATGGCCGCACCGATGGTCGCCGGTGCCGCCGCACTTTATCTGCAGAGCAATCCAACAGCGTCGGCTGCAACGGTTCAGAATGCGATAAAAAATAATTCAACGCCGAATATTGTTACCAATATCGACTCGACATCGACAAATCGTCTTCTCTCAAGCTGGGTCGGAGCTCAACGGCCGACGCCAGGTAGAGTTAAAGTAGTCAAAGACGTTAGGACCCGGAGTGGCGGAACTTCGTCGTCAACTCCGTTCAGCTTCGCGGCAACAAATCTGCCCCAATCATCGTTCTCCTTGATCGATGCAAATGCACCACCTTCAGATACATTCGAAAACGGCTCCGTATTTGTTTTCGAGGCGCAGGACTCGGTCGTTATCACACAAGCGGCAGTAGCAGGTTGGCGGACGAGTGCCATCAATTGCGTTGAAGAAGCAATGATCGATCTGCCGCATATGCTAAACACAACCGTTGATGTGTCGAACCGCCGAGCCACGATAAATGTTGAGGAAGGCGAAACCATCACATGCACTTTCGTTAGCGAAGAACTTTCGCCAACATCGGCCCCTGTTTCGGTATCCGGACGCGTTTCGACCGAATACGGCGAAGCAATTCGGCGCAGCCTGGTAATATTGCGAGACGCAGCGAATGGCGAGACCTGGACCACATACACAAACAGCTTCGGATACTATAGCTTCCCGAGCGTTCCTTCTTCGGCTTTCTACATTGTGGAGATGCAAGAAGTTAAACGGTACGTGTTCTCACCCCAGAGCCAGTCGTTTACCGCAAACGACAACATTGTCGGTTTGAACTTTACGGCTAGCGAACGTTAGTCACACATTATTCAAAGCCTTGACCGGCTTTGGATCTCCGAAAGGGCTGCAGAAATGCGGCCCTTTTTTTCTTTAAACTGCTGTCTTCTCAGCACGCTTTTCTAGCCGGTCAAGAGTGAAAAAGGCGAACACGCAAAATCGATCAAAACGACGGTCAATCTTTTTTCTGGAAAACTTTCTCATTGGCTCTTTATCACAAACATTGGTATTTGAATTGACCGATTGAACCGTCAGGCTGACCGAAGCGGAATATATAGTGTTTTGGATTGGAAGTGCCACAACAAATGGCACACATCGGTTGAGAG
>JBBSKW010000138.1:0-8563 GCA_038256005.1 Pyrinomonadales bacterium | reverse complement strand
AATCGATCCCGGTCTGCTGGGCAAATTCGATCGATTGTCGATATAGGCCTTTGTGATAAAGCCCCTGAGCGATCACTTTTGCGGTCGTCAGATGTTCGGCCTTTTTCTCTTCGGGCAAAGAATTCCACATCCGAAGCGAATCTTCGGAACTGGAACGAACGGCATAGTACAGTGCAAGGTTGGCACGAACATCCGGAGTATCGGCGGCAAGCTGTTCAACGCGTGTCGGGTCTTTTTCGAAATAATCCCAAGCGAGCGAGAAAACCTGTTCGCGATACATACTGCTTTTCTCGGTCGCTTTCTTGAGTTGAACAAAAGCGTCTTCCGACCGATCCTGCCGGATCAAGTAATTACCGAATTGCCACCGCGGAAATGTATATTCTGGAGCTATTTCAATGGCCCTTTGAAACGCCGCTTCAGCTTTGTCGAACTGATCTGCTTGTTCAAACGACCGGCCAAGTTCGACCCACCAACGATAATCTTGCGACCCGAGCCGTACTGCCTCAGCCATCGTTTCAGCGGCACTCGCGGTCGATTCCGGCGAGAAATCGTCACGCATCTTTGCCGCAGAAAGCCAATACGGCTGCGGATCGGAAGGTGCGAACGACCGTGCGAACAATGCAGCCTGAGCCGCTCCGGGATCGTTCGGGGCCGTCAAACCCGAGATCATATTTCCGATCTGCCAACGAACCGCGAACCAACTGAAAAGGAGTGCAGAGATCACGAGCGACGCGATGATCAGTTTCCCGCGAACGTTTGCAGAATTTACTACGGTCAATGGAGGAGTCATGCGTTATATCCGGCAGTATCGGAGACAAATTCCTTGCGATAGAATTCCGAGATCATTTCGACGACATACTCTTGTTGCTCAGGTTTTAATTCAGGATAGATCGGAAGTGCCAAAGATTCCTTCGCCGTTCGTTCCGATTCCGGCATGTCACCGGCCTTTCCGCCAAGATATTCGAAACATTCCTGAAGATTCAGCGGAACAGGATAATAGATATCGGTACCGATTCCCTTTTCGATCAAGAACGCACGAAGTTCATCGCGGCGGCCAGCCGCACGGATCACAAACTGATTGTAGATGTGGCGGCATTTTTCGCGTTCGAATGGAAGCTCTACGGTTTCACCCAAACCGGCATTTTCGAACAATGTTCGATAGCGATCCGCGTTAGCTTTTCGCTGATCAGACCAGGTGTCGAGATGCGGAAGTTTCACGCGAAGCACGGCACCTTGGAAGCCATCAAGCCGCGAGTTTAACCCGACCCATTTATGAAAATAACGCTCTTTAGAACCATGGACACGCAACGCCATCAATTTGGAAGCGATCGCGTCGTCGTTGGTCGTCATGAAACCACCGTCCCCCATCCCACCCAGATTCTTCGACGGATAAAACGAAAAACAGCCGATCGCCGACATCGCTCCGGCTCGAATACCGTTCTCTTCAGCACCGATCGCTTGAGCCGCGTCTTCGATAACGGGAATTCCGTGTTTTTCCGCGATCGCGTTCAAAGCGGCCATATCCGTGCATTGTCCGTAAAGATGAACGGGCTGGATCGCTTTCGTCCGTTCGGTGATCTTTGCCGCAACCTGCGAAACATCGAGATTGAATGTTTTCGGATCGATATCGACAAAAATAGGCGTTGCGCCTGTTCGGGTGATCGCACTTACGGTCGCGAAAAAACTGTATGGAGTCGTAATGACCTCGTCGCCCGGACCAATATCGAATGCCATCATTGCCAGAAGCAATGCGTCACTCCCCGAGGCACAGCCAATGGCGTATTTCGTACCGCAATAGCCAGCCAGTTCACATTCGAGTTCGGCGACTTCGTTCCCCAAAATGAAACCGTTTGTATCGAGAACTCGCCCAAGAGCGGCCTCGATCTCGGGCCTAAGTGCCGCATTCTGTTCCTTTAGATCAAGTAGAGGTACGTTCATAGAGTGAATGGCGATAAAAAGTGCAAAGTGAAATAATATCCGAACGAGGCCGGATTTGCATTCTGTCGAGTGTCTCTTTAACCTAAACGCGATGATCGAGGACAAAAAGGAAAGAACGGTGGAAATTATCAAGCGTTTGAAGAAAGCGTATCCTGACGCTCACTGTGCACTCGTACATTCAACTTCGTTTGAGCTGTTAATAGCCACTATACTTTCCGCTCAATGCACCGATGAACGGGTGAATATCGTAACAGCGACGTTGTTTCGAAAATACCGCGGCCCGCAAGACTTCATCAACGTCTCGCAGGAAGAGCTTGAGAAAGATGTGCATTCCACGGGCTTCTTTCGCAACAAAGCGAAAAATATAAAAGCTGCAAGCCAGCGAATTGTTGAGGTCTATGGCGGCCAGATACCGCAGACGATGGAAGAGATCTTGACGCTGGGCGGAGTTGCACGAAAGACGGCGAACGTCGTTTTGGGAAATGCTTTTGGAATCGCTTCGGGCGTTGTAGTGGACACGCATGTCGGACGTCTTTCGCAACGGCTTGGGCTGACTATCGAGAAAACTGCTGAAAAGATCGAACGTGATCTTGAGCAACTTGTACCCAAGAAGCACTGGATAATGTTCCCACACTGGATGATCTTTCACGGCCGCCAAGTATGCAAGGCTCGTAAGCCGCTGTGCACTATTTGTTCACTTGCGGATACCTGCCCTAGCAGATACTTGTTCGAATAACGCCAGTGACCAAAGAAAAGGCCCGGCCAATAATTTCGACCACGCCCTTCTATTGGTTAATCAACAGTAACTATCGAGATCCGGGCGCACGAGGCATTTTGTCCGCAGCGAAGCGGGGGAGTAGGTCGTCGCGCATCGAGAGTTCGTAAACGGCGGCGGCAATAACGATGGCGCTCTGCTGTAGGTCTTCGGGGATTATCCGCTCGAATGTATCGAGGTTGGTGTGCCACGTGTGCGAACCATACTCGATCGGGTCCAATGTAGTACCGATGCCCGGCAAACCGGCGTTGTTAAATGACGTATGGTCAGAACCGCCGATGTTGCGGCTGACAGTCGCGGCGACGCCCTCAAGGCCCATGAACGAATATCGTCCAACGATCCCCCGCAAAACGCTGGCAGTTTCTGAAGGCCCAAATACGGTCAACGCTCGAACGCGGCCGGTGCCGGTGTCGTGATTGAAATAACCGCCGAATTTCGACCATAACGGCGTCGGGTTCTCAGCAGTGCCGAAATGCTTCTTGACGTATGCTTGCGAACCTAAAAGGCCCTGTTCCTCGCCGCTCCAGAGAGCAACGCGAATGGTCCGGCGCGGCTTAACACCGATTGCCTTCAGAATTCGTGCCGCCTCCATCATCACTGCACATCCGGTCGCGTTGTCTGTTGCGCCGGTCGCGGAATGCCACGAATCAAGATGACCGCCGAGCATAATGACCTCGTCCTTCTTGTCAGTGCCAACGATCTCAGCCGTAGTGTTGTACTGCGTTCGGCCTTCGGGATGCGTTGTATTTCGGATGTCAAATTCGAGTTCGACCGGGCGGCCCATTTTCATAAGGCGAGCGATGCGGCCAAAATCTTCATTCCGCAAAACAACGGTCGGAATGGTCTTGGTCACATCGTATTCGCCTCGGCTGAACGAAAACGCTCGGATCTGACCATGCTCGCGGCCTGCATCATTAACGCGTACGAGGACGCCGCTGTCCATAAAGAACTTGTTTACCTGGTCGGTGACGGCATTTGGCGGAAGCGCTCCTTCCTTGGGCGGCGGCGGAGTGAACTGAGGACCTCCACCGGGTGCTGTCACCCGATATGGATCGACCCGCGATTTTACAACATCGCTAGGTGTGCGCTTTGCCGGCGGATCGATGTTCACTGGAACCGAACTAGGATTGCCATATATGACGATCTTGCCCTTAATGTCGTTTCTAATGCTATTGAAGTAAGCATCAAGCTCGGCTTGGGTAGGCCTGTTTGGCAAAACGAAGTTAAATGCCTGGCTTTTGACGACGCCGTTCGTGCTTGGGGACCATGCGAGTACCTCAAAAACGAGTGAATCTCTGACGGGAGCGGTGATAAAACCGGAAGCTCGTTCGTTCGTCCAGCCCGGATGGCCGAAGTCCCAAGGGTCGAGAATTGCGTTCTGCATACCCCAATCGGTCATTTGTTTCGCAGTCCATTCGTTTGCCGCCTTCATATTGGGCGAGCCCGTAAGACGAGGTCCGTACACGTCGGTCAAGATCTGCACGGTCTGGACGACCTTGGAATTCTTGGTGCCCTCTTCAAAGATTCGTTCATGAATCTGTTCTGAAGTTTGAGCGAAAGATACTCCAGGAAGTAGAAATGCCGCCATCATAAGGGCGGCCAGCGAGGATCTAAGTGCGTTAAGTTTTTTCATGTGTTGTTTCAAGCGTCCTGAGGGCCAGAACAATCAGCGAGTTTGCGTGTCGAATCTAGGTCTCACGCTTCGCCCAGCGGCCGAAGAAATCTGTGTACATTATACTCTCGCAGAATATATAAAGTTTCAAACATCGATGATACCGAGAAATGCTTGTAGACGCCGAATTCTTCGTCGCCCTGTGCCGGCCGTCGATTTTCGGGCACTTTTATTGACGATAGGTTTCTAATAACTTACGCTAGCAGTGGAAGGCACTTTTGTATTACGGATCGGCAACCGTAACTATTAAAGTATCCATTGTCAACGTGTTTTTTTCGTATCTTCGGTTTTCCTTTCCATAAGCAACCTAATTTTCTACCAACTCAATTTTTGAAGGAAGACCAGTTTTTCTTTTTACCACAAATGATGTCCGATCCCACTTACTTTGGCTTCGCCCACTCCGCAGCCATCGACTCGGTTCCCGCTCACATCGCCATACTCGATTCGAGAGGCGTAATCTCTGCTGTCAACGAGCCATGGCGGAAGTTTGCCGAAGCTAATGATCTTAAAGGTGATTACGGCGTTGGCACGAATTACATTGAGGTCTGCGAACAGGCCGCAGGCAGTTGCGGGGTCGAAGCAAAAGCGGTAGCGGACGGGATTCGTTCAGTTTTGAATGGAAGTATTCCGACCTTTGAGATCGAATATCCTTGTCATTCTCCTTCCGAACAGCCGATGGTGCCGCGCAATGGTCAGCCCTCTTGGAGGAGATCCACGGTCAGGAGCGGTAGTAACTCACGTCGACGTTTAAGAGCGGAAACTTGCCGAATCTGCGTTGCAGCAATTGAACCGCGACTTAGGCGAACGGATCAAGGAGATCAGCGCTTTGCATGCGCTTTCGAACTTGCTTCGAGATGATGACTTGTCGATTCGTTCGCTGCTCGAGAAGATCGCTGACATTCTGGTGGCTTCGGTTCAGTTCCCTCTCAGGGCGGCAGCTCGCGTTCGCTTATTTGTCGAAGAGTCCGCAACCTCTGATTTTGTTTCGTCCGACAAATTTATACGTGCCGATCTGGCCCTGTCGGACGGTTCGATCGGTGTTCTGGAAATAACTTATCCGGACACATCGGCGGCTACGGACGAGACCTTTCTTCCCGAAGAGGTCCAGATGCTCGAATCCATGGCCGAGATCATCCGGACAACGTTCGACGGCCGACTGGCGAAAGAGTGTCAAACGACTACGAACCAGCGATATGAAACGCAGCTAAAGGAGCTAGCTAAGCTTTCGAGCTCAGGATTGCTGGACAGTGCCGACTTAGGCGATACGCTCCGCAACATCACCGAATGTGTATCAACAACCCTGAATGTCGGACGCGTAAGTGTCTGGAATATCAGCCGTAGCCGATCGAGGATCGTCGCCCAAGACCTGTATTTAGCCGGCGAGGGCTCACACGAGGACGGGCATGAACTGTTGCGAGCCGACTATCCGGGCTACTTTAAGGCGATCGAATCGACCGAACTGATCATCGCAAACGATGCTTTGACACATTCTGATACCGAGGAATTTGTTGATGCATACCTCAAGCCGCTTGGTATCGCTTCGATGCTCGACGCGCCGGTCGTTGTCGAAGGTGCAACTGCAGGTGTACTTTGTCTCGAACATATCGGGCAAGCACGAAACTGGACAAACGATGAACAAAGCTTTGCGCTCTCCGTAGCTAATCTTGTGGCTGTTGCATTAGCCCGGCACGAACACCGGGCGAGCGAGGAAAGCCTTGCGAAGGCACAGGAGATAGCACACCTCGGAAGTTGGAGATTAGATCTGAGAACGGAAGAACTCCTATGGTCCGACGAAACGTTTCGGATCTTTGGTCTAAAGCCGAAAGAATTTGGAGCAAGCTTGGAAGCGTTTCTGAAATGCGTGCATCCGGACGATCGACCCGCGATGCGGGAAGCTCACGACCGAGCGCGTAAAGATATTGAAAAACTCAATTTCGAACATCGCATAGTGCTTCCCAGCGGGGAAATTCGGTGGGTCCATGAGCTGGGCGAGGCTAGCCTGTCCGATACAGGGGACGCATTTTGCCTTACGGGGACCGTTCTGGACATTACGGTGCGGAAGATGGCTGAAGGCGAAATAGTCAATCGGAGCAATGAGCTCAGACAGGCCAATGAACAACTGGCTGTAAGTCAATCCTTCTGCAGATAGCGGGCAGAGCCGCGAAACTGGGCGGCTGGACGTTGACGTTCCCCGAGAAAGAACTTACCTGGTCGGATGAAACCTGCATCATCCACGAAGTTCCGCCGGGTTATACGCCGACTCTCGACGAAGGTATTGGATTCTATTCGCCTGAGCACCGCGACGAGATCGCGCGGATTGTTAAGGACTGTTCTACAAGCGGCACGCCGTACGATGTCGTTCTGAGAAAGCAAACGGCTCGCGGCCGCATGATCTGGGTTAGAACCATGGGCTCGGCGGTTCGCGACGAGAGCGGAAAGATCATCGGGCTTCACGGTGCGTTTCAGGACATCACCGCCCAGAAAGAAGCGGAAGAATCGCTCGCGGAAAGCCAGCGGCGATTTCGCCATTTGGCAGAGTCAATGCCATTCGTCGTTTGGACTGCGTCTCCTTCAGGCGAGCTCGATTTCGCGAGTCGTCGCTTCTTCGATTATTTGGGTATTCCGCCGGGATCGGTGCCGTCTGCATGGTACAACGCCGTTATTCCCACCGACCGGCGAAAAGTTGCCTCTGAATGGAAACAGACATTAGAAAGTAATTCGAGCTACGATACAGAATATCGCGTAAAGAGGGGTTCAGACGGATCCTATGGCTGGTTTCGCGTTCAGGCCGAGCCGATCAAAGACGCCGCAGGCGAAATAACAACTTGGTACGGAACAGCGATCGATATCCATGAGACAAAGCAACTGGAACTGAACGCCACGCGGCTCGCCAGCCGCCTTTCCGCAACTCTCGAGAGCATCACGGACGGCTTTTTCACATTGGACAGGGATTGGCGGTTTGTTTACGTCAATGGTGTCGCGGAAGGGCTACTTCACCGGTATAGACATGACCTGGTCGGCAAGGTATTCTGGGACGAATTCCCCGAGATCCTTGGCAGCATCGCCGAGACACATTATCAAAATGCTGTGAGCAGTGGAACGCCCGTGGAGTTCGAGTATTACTACCCTGCGAAAGATTCCTGGCACGATGTCAAGGCATATCCTTCGGAAGAAGGGCTCGGCGTTTATTTCAGAGACATTACTGACATTAGGGAACAGCGATCACGGATAAGGGAAAGTGACGAACGTTTTAAGCTATTAGCAAAAGCGACCAACGACGCGATCTGGGATTGGAACCTTATCGAGGATACTCTCTGGTGGAACGAGGGTTTCGAAGAAATGTTTGGATTCTCACGAGACGAAATTGAACCGACTATCGACTCGTGGACGAACCGGATCCATCCCGACGATCGGGAACGCATCGTCGTTAGTGTTGAGTCGGCGATCGAAGTCGGAATCGATTCCTGGTCTGGCGAATACCGCTTCCTACGTAAGAGTGGCAGTTACGCATTCGTACTTGACCGCGGGTATGTCATCCACGATGAGTCCGGCAAGTCGATCCGGATGATCGGGGGGATGACGGATTTAACCGAACGAAAGCAGTTAGAAGAACAGCTCCTTCAGAGCCAGAAAATGGAAGCCGTCGGTCAGCTCGCAGGCGGCATCGCACATGACTTCAATAATCTGTTGACAGTTATCAATGGCTACAGCCAGATGCTGCTCCGCCGCGATTTCGGCGACGAACGAGCCAAGACCGCTCTTTCGGGAATTCACGACGCAGGTAAAAGAGCAGAATCGCTCACCCGTCAGTTGCTCGCATTCAGCCGCCGCCAGCCGTTGAATCCTTCCGTCGTGAATCTCAATGACCTGCTTGGCAGTCTATGGTCGATGATCGGCCGTCTGATCGGCGACGACATAGAACTTGACTCCCGTTTGCCCGACGGAATTTCGAACGTAAAGGTCGATCCCGGACAATTTGAGCAGGTTCTTATAAATCTCGCCGTAAATGCCCGCGACGCAATGCCGACCGGCGGCCATCTGCTTATTGAGACTCGTAACACGTACCTCGACGAAGAATATCGCGAACAGCATCCCGAAATAAGACCGGGCAATTACGTGGTGACCTCAGTGTCCGACACCGGCGTCGGAATGTCGGAGGAAGTGAAGGTTCGCATCTT
>JBBSKW010000137.1:0-8694 GCA_038256005.1 Pyrinomonadales bacterium | reverse complement strand
TACGGTAATTGCGGTCGCACCGGGAAGTGCATTTTCGGTCGTACCTTCCGCATTCAGCGCGCGAAATGCCAACCAGCGACCCGCTTGAGCGGATTTAGAATAGTAAACAATGGTGGCGTCGCTCGCGATCTCTTCGGCGGAGGCCAATCGGATCGTCAGCTTCCTCCCGCCGCCGGAAACGGTGATCGTCTTGATCACCGCTTGAGGATCGATCGCCTGATCGAACGCGACGAACATCATCGCGTCGCGCCGAGTTGTCTGTCCGCCGCTCGGAATCATCTGGATCGCTTTTGGTGGGGGAGTCGTGAACTTCCAAACAAAATCTTTTTGAAGTGCCGGACCGACTGATGACTTGGTTCCGGCGGGAATTCGGGCCGTAAATTCGGTCGCCATCGGGAAACGCTTATCGGTATCGAACATCAGCGTTCGCGTACCTAGCCATCGCCATCGCCCCTCGACCTGCGGGAAAAGCTCTACTGGTGCATATTTCGCAGCTTCTTCCTGCGATGTAACCGAGACCATCGGGTGCGAGAACGTCACGCTGAGATCTGGAGCCAACGGAACCTGACCTTCCGGTGAAAATCGAACAACCGAAAGCGGCTGCTTTGCGTCACCTGACTGCGGCGGACCAAGTTGTTCGTCCGCCGGAAATTTTACTGGGATCTTCTCGCCGACCTTGGGTGCGGGAAGAGTTCCAAGCCGTTTTGCAAACTCTGTTTGATCATCCGGATCGGACTTGATCGCAGGCAGACGGCCAAGCAACTTGCCGGCGTCGGCGTCCGAAAGCGGATCGGTTGCTCCGGCAGCTTGCTTATCCAGCGTTTCCGCCCCTTCGGCTCCTTCGCTCAAGCGAAAAATCAACCCGGAAGGCACATTCTGCATCTTTGTATCCCTCGTTTTTCCAATTATTTGTGCGTCGGCACGAAGCGCAAATGGCGCGAACATTGACCAAAGAATCGAAGTCGCAATTAGTCCAGAAATAGTTTGTCGCATTTAGTTCGATCGTCCCCTTTTCGGAGTGTAAGTGAATGTTGAGAAAGCTTTGGGCAAACGCAGCTCAATCATATTCCAGCCGGTTCGAAGCTCATAACTGAAGTATCCAAATGAACATCTTCCCAGTTTTTGAACGGAAAGGCGCCGTGAATCTTGCACCAATGATCTTTAGATTAATGAGCAGTCATATCACGATGGTTCGATGCAACTATATTTTGTTTTGACGGAAGAAGTTGGGGCATAAGAATTACGTGATGTAATTTAAGAATTTTTCCTGATATACTGACAAACGTATTTTGCAACTTACGAACTTGAGCTGTCGTAGAGTTTTAGGGCGGTAAAGGCGTTTATAGATGAACTTAGGAGCACAAAGATAAAATGGGATTGTGGGCTAGACTGAAACGAGTTTTTTTTGCGGGCACGGGTGCGGCCCTCGACAAGATCGAGAACCCTGAGCTTGTTTTGCAGCAAACGATTCGTGATATGCGAGATCGCGTGCCGGACTTGAACAATTCGGTTGCTCAAGTAATGGCGACCGAACGGCTTCTGCTCAAGAATCACGAGAACCTTGATAAACAAGTCGTCGATCTCGATTCAAAGATAAAAGCTTCGGTCAAAATGGGTCGCGACGATATCGCAACTGCATACATCGGTCAGCTTCAGCAGGCTCAGATGGATCGCGAGCGCACGGCCGCCCAGCTTGAGCACGCATCGCTCGCGTCAAAGCAGGCTCTTAAAGCTCGCGATAATTACGTTCTCAACATGAAGAAGCGCACTTCCGAGGCTATGCAGCTTATTTCATCCGCGAAGCAAGCAAAGTTGCAGGAACAGCTTGCCCAGACGATGGAAACCTTCAACATCGGCGACGATGCATCGACCTTCAACGAGATGCGAGAAAAGATCGACCGCCGTGTTGCCGCCGCCGAGGCAAAACTGCAGCTAGGAACCAGCTCGGTAGACTCGCAGATGCAGGATATTGAACGGGAAGCGATGGATATACAGCTTCAGGACAAACTGCTTGAATACAAATCGCAGATGGGCTTGCTCGGTGCCGGTTCTGGAACAACGTCAGGAAAGCAGATCTCGACCGGCTCTGATGTTCCGGACGAAGACGTTCTTGAACAAGTTATCGAAACCGAAGCGAAGCAACAGGGATAGTCAGTTAATCTTTCGAACTCGGCGCGTTGAACCGGCATCTACTCTTATATGGCAGATCTGGCCAAGTACCAGCAGAACCTGGCAAAATTTAACACGAGCTACGCCAAAGAAGCGGTCAAAGAACCTGTAAACTTCTGGGGCTTGGCTGGCTTTGCTGTGGCGGCCGCATATACCGGAAGCGTGATCCCGCTGCTGATCGCTTTGATCGCAGAAATGGTTTATATCCTGGTCGTACCCAATTTGCCGCAGTACCGACAGCTGGTTCAAAAGCGCGAAAAGGAAAGACTATTTCTGGCGAGTAGAACTGCCCGCGAAAAGCTGATCAAAACGTTTACGCCCCGCGAGCGCGAAGCTGTGGAATATCTGCGGTGGCTTAAAGAGAAGATCCAGGATAATTATAAGAAGTTCACGGGTGCTGCCCAATTACCTTCCAACCTGCGAACGCTCGATCAACGCTGGGAGGATTTTGTCGATCTTCTTGACGTCTATCGTCGGCGAAAACAGCATCTGAAATCGATCAATCGACAAGGTGTTCACAACCAGCTTTCGCAAGCCTATCGTGCGGCTGAAAGTTCGACGGATGACAAGACCAAGCGTATTCAACAGACGAACGTTGAGATCCTAAAACGCCGAATTGCTTCGTTCGATGAGATCGAACGAAGTGTAAAACTCGTCGAAGGCCAACTTCAATCGATCGAGAATTTCTTTAGCTATCTGAACGACGAGATCGTTACCATGTCCACACCCGAGAAATTCTCATTGCTCGATTTCGAACAGCTTTCCGATTCCATCGCGATGACGAAGCAAATGCTTGACGCAACGGCGGATTCGGTCGGAGCCCTCGATTCGTACAATCGCGAAATGGGCAATTACGAACTTTTGCCCGAAGCCAATCGATAGAATCTATCGTTCAAACCCTTCGATCATTACATTTGGTTTAGACGCGGCTTCTCTTGTAGGAGCCGCTTCTCGCGCCTGGCCTCGAACAGGATCCAGATCATTGATCTCGAGTGCCAGATTCGCCATGTTTGTTGCGTATGCAAGCCCCACATCCCTCGTTACCAGGCCTTCGCGAATGTAGCCTTCAAGAACTCTATCAAACGTCTGCATTCCATCGAGTGAGCCGTCGTTCATCGCATCCGTGATCGAACGTCCTTCTTTTTCGCCTTTTTCGATGTATTCGCGAGTTCTAGAAGTGGAAACGAGAACTTCTATCGCTGCGATACGGCCGCCACCGATCTTTGGCATGAGCCTTTGGGACACGATACGGCGAAATGATTGCGATAGCCGTGTACGGACCGATGCTTCTTCGTTCTTCGGGAATACGCCGATTATACGGTCGATCGTCTTTGCTGCGTCGATCGTGTGCAGCGTCGAAAGCACTAAATGACCGGTTTCTGCGGCTTCCAAGGCGACTTCGATAGTTTCTCGATCTCGCATTTCTCCTACGAGAATAACTTTTGGAGCCTGCCGAAGTGCTGCTCGCAGAGCAAGAGCAAAATCTGGTGTATCCGAATGCAGCTCGCGTTGATGGATCGTGCTCAGCCTGTGTTCGTGGATGAACTCAATCGGATCTTCAATCGTTACGATATGATATTTCTTCGTTGAATTGATCAATGCGATGATCGCGGCAAGCGTAGTCGATTTCCCCGATCCGGTCGGCCCCGTTACAAGCACCAAGCCATTTTTGAGCTCAGCGGCACTCATTACTGAAGGTGGCAGATTTAAATCTTCCCAATTGGGCGGAGTGGTCGGAATGACTCGCATCACGATAGCAAAGGAACCGCGTTGCCGGAAAATGTTTACACGGAACCTGCAAAGCCCGGGAACACCATAAGAAATGTCGGTCGAACCTTTTTGCTCTAAAAGCTGAGAGGCTTGCTCGTTTCCCGTCAGCATTATCTCGGCAAACAGCTTAATCTGGGGTGGTTTTAGAAGCTCCAGTCCCTTTATCGCGACGCCTTCAAGCTCACTGGTCAGTTCAACCTGGGGCGGCCGTCCGGGCGAAAAGATAAGATCGCTGACCCGGTCATCTACGTCGAGCATGATCTTCAAAACGTTGTGGAACGATTGCACGTT
This sequence comes from Pyrinomonadales bacterium, assembly GCA_038256005.1. GTDB lineage: Bacteria > Acidobacteriota > Blastocatellia > Pyrinomonadales > Pyrinomonadaceae > OLB17. The sequence goes on along the minus strand of JBBSKW010000137.1, from coordinate 4,464 downwards.
TTGCGGAACGGAAGCCTCTGGAATATGTAGGCCGTTCGGAGATGCTTGGGCTACAGGAACCTCGGCCCCGGAAATAGGCATTGTCGATTGAGTCATTTTGAGTTCTTATTGATAGATAACGATGATCGAGGTGGGACAAGTGTCCAACATCAAAAGTACTATTTTGAAGGCATTTGTGCAATCTTTTTCTTCTCGGGCAGCATTTCGGCAGAAGAAGAACTGGCACTCTCAAGACCGTTTTAACCAGAACGCGTTCAGTTTACTAATGGCCTTGCTCAGGAAGGCGACTTGGATTAAAATCAAGGGTTTCGGTCAGGCCTGACAGCCGATCATTTACTGTTTAATTATCGTCGGGCATTTAATCTAACAAGCAATTTTAGCTTTATTTTCAAAAACATATGAAACGAGTAGGTATTTTGGTGGGGCGTGAGCTTACGTTCCCGGAATCGATCATTAATCGGATCAACGAAAAAGGCGGAGGGAAGGTCGTTGCAGAAATGGTAATGGTCGGCGGCATCCGGATGGATCTGGAAAAGAAATACGACCTTATCATCGACCGTATCTCACACGAGGTGCCGTATTACAGGGCGATGCTCAAGCGGATGGCCCTCGAAGGCACGTATGTGATCAACAATCCGTTCTGGTGGTCGGCTGACGACAAATTTTTTAATTTTTCGCTTGCTTCAAAGATCGGCATCGCCATCCCGAAGACCGTCTTGCTGCCGCAGCATGGTTATGTCAAGGACATTACAAGCGAATCTTTGCGGAATCTTGAGTTCCCGATCGACTGGGAAGGTGTGGTCGACTACGTTGGTTTCCCTGCGTTTCTTAAGCCCTTCGATGGCGGTGGCTGGAAGAACGTTTCGAAGATCCACTCGCTTGAAGAGCTTTGGAGCGAATATAACCATTCGGGCACGCTCTGCATGACGCTGCAGGAAGGTATTGAATATGATCAGTTCGTACGTTGCTACTGCGTCGGCCAAGAGAATGTACTGATCATGCCTTACGACCCTTCAAAACCTTACCTCTCGGGTGAACAGTATCATAATGCCGAAAACTACCTTTCGCCGGAACTTCATAAACGAGTTGAGCAGGACGTTATCACGATATGCAAGGCGCTGGGCTACGATCTCAACACAGTAGAATTTGCCATCAAAGACGGCATTCCATATGCGATCGATTTCATGAACCCGGCTCCTGATGCTGAGATCGCTTCAGTGGGGGAAAAGAATCACGACTGGATCGTCGAGCACATGACCGATTTCATCTTAAGGAAACTGGACGAAGGCTTTGAGACGCCGGAATATCGCTGGTCATCAATGCTGAACCCGGCCGCAAAGACGTCGGCAAAAGCCACGACAAAGTCAGCCAGACCGGCGGCGTTGAAAGCCAAAGCACCGGCAAAACGAAAGACACCCGCCAAACCAAAGGTCAAGTGATTTGGGCGGTCGATGAGAAACAACCACGTAATACCTGGCTTCGCCTTTTAACTTACAAGGGCCTTTTCGATAGCGACGTCGAGAAGGCCTTTCGCATTTTAGCTGCTCAAAAGTAAGATTTTATATTTGGGACTCGAAAGGTCAATCCGCCGATTCGACCATATCAAGCGGAATGCGGGAATCGAGCATTCTTTCCATTACACTCATCACGACCCAAGCGACAATTGCGACGCCCGAAACTGCCCAACCGATGTTCGCCACCAGGTCGTTTTGAAGGATAACACCAGCTATAATTATTGGCAGGCCGATGCCGGTGACACGTAAGGCGTTTCCACGGGCACGGATGAGTGAATCTATCAGGTTAACTCGGCTTACTTCGAGCTCCATATATTCTTCATCGGCATTTAAACGCGAAAAATATTCGACCTCGCCATCGGTCCAACGCTTAAGAGAATTGGTCGCGGCCAGTCGGTTCGCAGCAGCGAAATTGTGAATAACGTGAGCGATCTTCCCTTCGCGGAGTGCAAGCTCGGCAAGCCCGCGAAGAGCGCGAAAGCTCTCACCTACATTTTCTATTGTTCGCCGAAATACGGCTCCGGCACGCTGCCAGTCGCCGATCTGAAAGTAGCTTTCACCGAGCCGCGAAAGTAGTTCGATATCGTTACCCGCACGTTTTTCCGCAAGCCGGAGCATAGCTACAGCACGCCGCTCCATTCGCGGATCGCGCTCCGAAAGCCCAAAAGAATATAAACATTTTGCGAACTCGAAAAGTAGCCAGCCGTCTGCAGGCTTAATGCGGATCGCTCGGCGAAATACTTCCGTGGCCTGCAGCAGAGCTCCATTTACGCGAAGCTGATTAGCGAGCGTCCTTAGTTCAGAAACGCGTTCTTTCGCGTCGTTCAATTCTATAATTTCGCCCGGCCGTAGAAGGCCCCGACCGGACCGAACCTGGTCGATCATTTCTTCCAGCACGACCGCCGACGGAATGTTCGAGGCTTTGGCGTTCTGCAACGCCTGTTTGTGATTGATGTAAAACTCCCGAAGCTCGATCGAACGCGTGTCGAGAACATCGTCCGGAAGCAACGGAAATATCTCGTTGATGAGGCGAATATATTTATCACCGCCGGTCGCAAACGACATCGTGACACCGCGGCCGCGCACCATCGTACGATAGGCGTAAATCACACGGCCGTTTCGTTTGAACGCGCGAATAGCCTGCGTATCCACCTGTTCGATGTGATTCAATCGCAGACGATTCGGAAAGCCGCCGAAGGACGCGAGTAGCCTTGGAAGCAGCCCGGTTCGTATCAATCGCTTGCCGTCGAATGCGATCCGGTCAAAGAAGGCAAGAAGCGGTACGACAAGAATAGCTACCAAAATGTTAGCCGCACCGAAAAAGTATTGATCAATGTAGAGGAGAAAGGACGCTGAAAACAATAAAACGAATGCCGCTCCCAGATATGCGTGAGGCGACACTCTAACGGAAACAGACTTTTTGGTTGCGACTGAACTCAGACCCATTTCGTTTCTTTCGTCAAGGCAAACATCAGTTTTGTTCTGCCAACAAAATAATAAAGACGAAAAGGCAAGAAGATTCTTGCTTTCCGCCTTTTTTACTTTCAAATTTTGTCTAGAACGGCATCCCGGCCGGTCCGGCAGCAGGAGCTTGCTCAGGCAATTGCTTTGCCTTTTCCGGATCAAGCTCGGTCAATTTGTCTTTCGCACTTTGCGCAGTTGCGGTCAATGGTGCCGCTTTTCCTTCAAGGTCCTTAGCTTCGCTAGCATTCTTCACAAGGTTGAAAAGTATCTCAATCGCTTCAGCTTTCTTGCCCTGTTTTTCGTAAACCTGCGCCAATTCCCAATTGATAGTTTCCTTCGCTATGATCGGGTCCGATGATGCGGCAAGCTCTGCAAAAAGAACCGCTGACTGATCATGCTGACCGTCGTTGTTTCGGGCTTGTGCAAGGGCGAACTTGGATAGGCTGCCGACCTCGCCGGATGAATTCGAAAGCGTTTCAAGTTCGGTCAAAGCAGCCGGACGGTCGAGCGTCAGACGGTTCACAGCTATAAAATACTTCGCCTTTTCGGCAACAGATCCACCATGATTATCGACAACCGTCTGGAATTCTGCGACCGAGGCTTCGGCACGTTCCTTTTCAGTCTTGAACGTTTTTGCTGTTTGCCCGGCTGGGGGCGTTTCGATTATCTGAGCCTGAGAAGTTTCGATTGCCTTACCGAGCGCGGTCTGAGCCTTCTCATTAGCGCTTCCGTACCACGAGGAGATCAGCAATGCGATTATTCCCAATACGGCTAACGCACCGAGCCCGTAAAGAATATTTCGGCCTTGGCCATCGAATATCTTTCCGGCTTCTTCAATACGTTTACCGACCGTTTGCTGGAACGGATCTTGATACCTTGGTTTCGGCCCGGTCTCAGTTTCTGCTACTGCGACCGGCTCCAGTCTTCGTTTCTTTCTTGCCATTTTGAATTATTTGCAATTATGTAGATACCAATCGTTATATAATCAGCTGTAATGAGCCAATTGCAAAACATTGAATGTAGCTTAAAAATCGCGTTCGAGCAACAGTATCGGCTCGATTACGTGGTAGATCAACGGAAAAATAAAAATTTTGATAAACGGGAACAAATTTCGCGAAGCGGTGTCTAAGTAACTAACCGCATGAAAAGCGGCAATAAAATTAGGCGTTTTCGCTTCGTGTCGGGATGAGAAAAGCACGATGCCGTTCAGCAAGTCAATAGCATTTGACGATGATGAGATCACATCGGTCGCCGCGGCGACGGGCTTTTCGTCTGACATCGGACGAGCGGAAACAGAGTTCATTGAAAGGTTAAGACAGGGCGACCCGGATGCGTTTGACGTAATGGTGAATCGATATTCGGGCGATATTTATTCGCTTCTTTGTCGAATGACCGAAGACGGCGAAGAGGCCGCCGATCTAACACAGGAAACTTTTCTGAGTTCGATCAAGTCGATCGCGAGTTTTCGGGGTGATTCGGGTCTTCG
>JBBSKW010000136.1:0-8809 GCA_038256005.1 Pyrinomonadales bacterium | reverse complement strand
GTCTGGAAGCTCGTAACCGGCGGTTGGGTCGTTTCATTTCCACGCGGCGGGTACGCACCTGATTGGGACGTGATCAAGAAGCTTTTCAAATTTGGGCTTCCGGCCGGATTCCAAGGAATTGCAATGAACGTCGGCGGTGTGGCAATGCTCGCTTTCATTGGTTCGCTTGCACAGAGTGCGGCCGCTCAAGCTGCCTATGCAGTTGCGTATATGCAGGTCTTTTCACTTGTGACCTGGACAGCTATGGGGTTGATGGGAGCCGCGGCTACCGTTGCCGGACAAAACCTAGGGGCCGGCCAGCCCGACCGTGCTCTTCAAGCCGTCCACACAGCCGCTCGATTCGGGCTCATCGGAGCAACGTTTCTAGGTCTTCTGTTCTTCTTCTTCCCGGAACAGATACTCGGCTTATTCGGATTGACCGATCCGGCCGTCGCTTCGATCGGCACACAATTGCTGAGAACCCTAAGCATCTCCGGGTTGTTCATCGCGATGGCGTTGACCTATACAGGCGGATTGCAAGGCACGGGCGACACAAAAAGCCCGATGTACATTTCGATCATCTCCCAGCTTGTTCTGCCATTGACGATATGCTTCATCGTTCAGCAGAGCATTGGGCTGGAACCGATCTATATTTGGCTGGCGATATTGGCAGGACATTTCACACGATTCTTGCTTAGCTACATCCGGTTCAAACAAGGCCGCTGGAGGAATATAGCTGTCGATATTACAATGAACCCGAACTAACATTCAGTATCAGATTCTCCTAACTCACTTTCGTCATCAGCTTCGTCATCTTCAGATTCGGGATCGTACCGCTCGTAACCGTGGGAGTCATCGTAATAATACCCACGCTCCTTTTGGTCTTCAGCCCAATTCCCGTCTTCGGAATCAGGCTTCTCTATCTTGACTAATTTTCGCGATTCGCTCTGCATTGTTTTCTTATACTCCAGCGAACCTATATATCCAAATATTGAAACCTAGTGCACGAATTCCGCGTTTTGATTTAGAATATTCTTATGAGCCGAACCGCAGAAGAAAAGCTCCTAAACCCGCGTCCCGGCAGCAAGATCGCCGCTGCGAGGGATTTTGGTATTGACCTGACACTTACCGTTGGTCAATTGAGGTTAACACCGCAGCAGCGAATCGATAATCTTCAGGCCAGCATGAAATTCCTAGCCGAATTAGACCGAGCCAGAGCAAAAGGCCCGATCAAAGGCCAACATCGAGGATGATCGAACTTGAAAAGGTAATCACGAGCCTCTCCAAAAATGATGTGAATTACGTAATTGTTGGTGGCGTCGCGATCACACTCCACTCGTCGGGATATATTACTCGCGACTTGGATTTTTGCTACTCGCGAGATAAAGAAAACATAAAACGGTTAATTACCGCGTTGGACCCATTCTCGCCCAAACCTAGAAATTGGCCTGAAGGATTGCCTTTCTCCTTTGACGAATCGTTTCTTAGCAGCGGAACCAATTTTACGTTTGAAACATCGATCGGCGATATCGACCTGCTCGGTGAGGTCAAGGGCATCGGCGATTTTAAGGACGCACTTTCAAATTCAGTGACTTTCGAAATTTACGGATTTGAAGTTCACGCGTTTGACCTAAACGCATTGATCGCATCCAAAACCGCCGCTGATAGACCAAAGGATCACCTTGTATTACCTGAATTACTTGCACTAAGAGAGGCTTTAGACCCGAACGAAGAATAGCCCATGACCAATAAATTATTATCCCGCATTTTCCTTTTTACTCTTACATTTTGCCTCTATTCGAACGCAACTGCCCAGATGCTGACGGTTCGGCAGATGATGGCGGAGCCTTCGATCGCCGGTATGCGCGTTTCGGGCGAAAAGCTGTCGCCGGACGGGAGCAAAGTCGTTTATCTCTGGAACGCTGAACAGAAGCCGCGGCTTGATCTTTATCTGGTATCGACAAGCGGCGGCGATGCGGAAAAGATCTTGAGTCCGGGCGAACTTCCGGTTCCCTATCGAGCGCCGGACAAAGAAAACAAGTTAGATTATGGCATCGAGACTCGTGACGATTTCGTAAAGGAACGTGAGAACCAGCTTGGCAATTTTGAATGGTCGCCCGATTCGACGCGGCTGATCTTCAACTACGGCGGCGATATTTATCTGCTGCCGATCGAGACGCGAAAGCCGCAGCGGCTGACGATCACACAAGCCCCGGAAACCGGTGCACGCTTCCTGGATAACGATCGAATCATCTATTCGCAGAGCGGACACGTTTTTGTTACTTATCTTTCGCAGCCGCTTGTTATCCAACTTTCGCGCGAGGCGAACCCGCAGGCGTTCAAATCGGTCGGTGCAACCGTCACCAGCAAGAACGGAAACATGCTCGCGTATGTCGTTTCGGATAGTTCGAAACAGCGGCAATTGGTCGTTCCGAACTTTCTCCCGGAGTTTGTTTCGGGTGGCGGGCCACGACGCGGTTGGACGGATCAGCAGTTGTTCATTACTACGACGGACGGCCTTCGAAACACTCCGCATGAAATAAAACTTCCGAAACCCGAAGGCGTTTCCAGCTTTCGCCGAATGGTTTGGGCCGCCGACAACCGTTCGCTGATCGTCGATCGCATAGACAAAGACACAAAACGCCGCCAGCTTTTCTATGTTTACAACGTCGGAGCCAAGGATGAGAAAGTCATCACCGTCACGGAAGAAACCGACGACAAATGGCAGGCCTCGCTCTCAGTCATCTTCGAGCCGAATCCGAAAAATCCTGCACAGCTTTTCTTCGGCTCAGAACGCGACGGCTATAACCACCTCTATCTGGCGACGCTCGAAGCGGAAACACGAGCCGGAGCGACTGTGACTGATCCAAATGCGAGAGTGGCCGAAGGATCTCCCGGATTCACCGGCAAAGTAAACGTCGAACAGCTAACAAAAGGCAATTGGCAGGTCGAATGGGCAAAGTGGGCCCATCGAGCGGATCAAATCCTGTTTATGTCGACCATGAACGGTTATACGACCAGAAACTTTGCTTCGGTCAGAATCGATGGAAATATGATCGTTGTAAGCGACGGCGCTAGGCCCGGTCGCAATGCCGGAATGCTTTCTTCGCCGCAGGTAGCGGATAAGCCGTCGTCACAGGGCTCGCCGATAATTTACGGATTTTCGCAATGGAACCAGCCGGAGGAATTGGCTTTTGACAGGATCTGTTTGGGATGTTCGATCAGCGGCGGAACCCCCGCACCGGTAAAACTAACTTCGACACCGCCAGCTGCTTTCGCGAATCAAAGATGGACCGTCCCGAAGTTCATTGAAATTAATTCCAAAGACGGCAAGAAGATCCCGGCGAAGATCTATTTACCGCCCGGCCATAACCCGAAGTCGAAAACTAAATACCCGATGGTGATATTCGTTCACGGTGCGGGTTATTTACAGAACGTGATAAACGGCTGGAACAACTATTATCGCGAGTTTATGTTCAACGACATGCTTGCGAAGAAAGGTTATGTCGTGCTCGACATCGACTATCGCGGCTCGGCGGGTTACGGACGCGATTGGCGTACGGACGTGCACGATTTTCTCGGCGGGAAGGATTTTGACGATCACATCGATTCGCTCGACCACATGGTCGCAAATTACGCGGTCGATCAGAAACGCGTCGGGGCTTATGGCGGCAGTTATGGTGGATTTATGGCGGGAATGTTGGCGATGCGTGCCCCGAACCACATCGCAGCCGCCGCTGCGTTGCGTCCAGTGTTCGATTGGAAGAATTATTATGCGGCGAACCCGCAATATACCGCGCAAAGGCTCGGTTTTCCTGACAAAAACCCCGAGGCGTACAAGCGCAGCTCGCCGATCTCCTACGCCGACCAACTGACGCGTCCTCTACTGATACTTCACGGTATGGGCGACGTCAATGTTCACGTGCAGGATTCGGTTCAGCTCATCGAAAAGCTGATCCGGCTCAACAAAACGCAGTATTTCGAAGCGATGCTCTATCCGTCAGAGAACCACGGCTTTGTCCGCCCCGAAAGTTGGACCGATGAGTACGAACGCATCCTGGTTTTCTTCGAAAAACACCTCGCCGCGAAGTAATTTCCGGGAATCGATTTTTGTATTTTGCTTTCTTCTTTCGTGTGTTTCGTGGAGAATTTCCTAAGAGTTTTTCCACGAAATACACGAAACAGATCAAATAAGAAGGCAAAAAAACAGAAAAAAGAGGCCGCCTTTTCAGAAAGCCTCTTCTTTTGGTGGTAGAAATGACTTCTGGAAGCTCCGAAGTGCTTTATTTGTTACTCCGCGGCTTCCGAGTGGTTGTGGACGGTCCTGTTTAGGGCGAATATCGTCGGAAAACCTTCGGGAATCTCGTCACGATGGACGTCGTGGCCGCAGATCTGGTAGCCAAAACCGAGTCTTTGGAACTCTAATTCATCGCTCAAAGCGAGCAGATCAAACTGCGGCAGAAGCGAAGCGATCGTCGATCCGGGCTCGGGTTTTCGCGGCAATTTCGTGTCCATCATCGCTGTGTTGTAGGCGAAAGCGGCCATGATAACTGCCGAACGCTTCAGATCTTCTTCGAGCGTGCGGTCGGCAACGTCCTGCGTCGTGTGCCAGGTACGGCCGAAATACTCTATCGGGTCCTGGATGAACTGAAAACCGGGCAAACCGACGCCGTCGAACGCCAGATGATCGGTTCCGCTGACAGAATTGACGCTGACGGTCTTCGCACCGATGTCGTGAAACGGCCCGAACCATTCGCGGAAGATCGGCCGAAGGTTTTCATTGCCCTGCATGTTGATCCCGCGGATCTGTCCGGTCCCGTTATCGAGGTTGTAATAGGCGGAAAACTTGTCGTAACCGGGTTTTTTGATCAGCTTTCGCTGATTGGCGGGCGTTCCCGGCGGCGCGGGTTCGAGTTCGGCGAAATTCTTTGCCACATAACCACGCGAGCCCATCAACCCCTGCTCTTCGCCGGTCCAAAGCCCGATCCGGATCGTCCGACGCGTCTTTAAACCCGACGCGGCGAGAATACGCATTGCTTCCATCGCGACCGTCGTTCCCGCACCGTTGTCGGTCGAACCGTTGCTGCTGTGCCACGAATCGAGATGTCCGCCGACCATCACGACCTCGCCCGCCAGATCCGTTCCCGGTATCTCGGCGATCGTGTTGTAGCCCTGCAGATCGTCTTCGTAGAACTGCACTTGCAGATCGACGTTCATCTTTACCGGTGTTCCGGCCTGCAGAAGACGATAAATTCGATTGTATTGCTCGGTCTCGGCGACAAGCTGCGGGATCGTCGGGCCGACGCCTTTTGAAAATATTCGCGGGCCGCCAAACCCGCCGCCCGGCTGGCCGGCCGCTCCCGGAGCTTGTGGTGCCGGAGTCGCAGCGGTAACGCGGATCGTTCCCGAATCGGTACCATTGCTCGGTTCGACCAAAACCGCCGCACCTTCTTCAAAGTAAAAGCGGTATTTTCTCTGTGCGAACTGTTGAGCGGCCGCATTCGGGTTCGGACCAGCCGGACGCCCGCGATTTTGAGCAACATTGTCTGCCGGCTTTGCTGCGTCGAGCTTTGCAAGCTCGTCATCAGTTACGCGGCTCGCGATCGGCGTAAAGCCCGGCTCGACCTTTCGCTCGGGAGCCATCCAAACTATCGCTCCCTTAAGCTTGCCTTTGTACTTTTCAAGGCCAGCTTCGTCGGTTGCATCAATGTACACAACGTCGCCAGTTATCGCTCCGTTCGTAGAAGGAGACCATGCTTTTGGATATGCTCGGAAAGCGACGAACTCATCACCCGCCACAACGCTCGCTGTGTACCGCTTGAGTTCCCAGCCTTTGCCGAACTCGCCCCAAGGATCAACCGCCGCATTCTTCATGCCCCATTTTTCAAGCTGTTCTTTTGTCCACTTGTTCGCCAAACGCTGCTTCGGCGAATTGGTCAACCGTGCCCCGATCACGTCGCTAAGGTATTTCATCGTCGCCATCGCCTGCGAGCGGTTCATTCCTTCATCACGGATAATGTCGGCCGCCGAACGCTGTGCTCCCGCTGCCTGCCCGAGAGCGAGTCCCGGTGCGAGTATGCTTGCAACTAACGAGAATGCAATAAATTGTTTTTTGAACATCAAAAGGTCTCCTGTAGATTTTGAGCTGATGCGCCCTATTTTGCGGAAAAGCCGCTGCTTCCGCAAGTTAACCGACTGTAAAGAATTGTAATGATTTCTGTCTGTATTTCATTCATCCGCAACGAGCAAGACAATTGCTTATCGTTATCGGTTCGGTAATAATACGTATGTGCGGTAAAAGAGTTCTCGCCGCGACTCGTTATCAATAAAAATGCGTATATTAGTAACCGGCGGTGCAGGATTTATTGGCTCGCACCTTTGCGAAAGGCTTTTGAACGAAGGCCACGACGTTATCTGTCTCGACAATTTTTTTACCGGCAGAAAGGCGAATGTCGCCAATTTGCTGGACAACCACAATTTCGAACTAGTCCGCCACGACGTTACCGAACCGATCCTGCTCGAGGTCGATCAGATCTACAACCTAGCCTGCCCGGCGTCGCCAGTTCACTATCAATACAATCCGGTCAAGACCGTGAAAACCAGCGTAATGGGTATGATCAATATGCTCGGTATGGCGAAACGAGTGAAAGCGAGGATCTTGCAGGCATCGACCAGCGAAGTCTACGGCGATCCATTGATCCATCCGCAGACCGAGGATTATTGGGGCAATGTGAACCCGATCGGCCTTAGAAGCTGCTACGACGAAGGCAAACGCGTCGCCGAAACGCTGATGATGGATTACCACCGGCAAAACGAGGTCGAGACACGGATCGTCCGCATTTTTAACACGTATGGCGAGCGAATGATGGAAAATGACGGCCGCGTCGTTTCAAATTTCGTCGTTCAGGCTCTGCGAGGCGAGGAACTTACGATCTACGGTGATGGCTCGCAAACACGTTCGTTTTGTTATGTCAGCGATCTCGTGGACGGAATAATGCGTCTTATGAATGCTGAGGGCGATGATATTCACATGCCGGTAAACATCGGCAATCCCGGCGAATTTACGATGAACGAACTCGCCGAAGAGGTCGGCAAAGCGACCGGAAAGGATATTAAGATAAAATACTTTCCGCTTCCGCAAGACGATCCTAGACAGCGAAAACCGAACATCGAGCGAGCTCAAAAATTACTCCGCTGGGAGCCAAAAGTGAATCTAAAGGAAGGCTTGAAGAAAACGGTCAGCTATTTCAGCGGTGTGGTCGCGAAGACCGCAGCAAACTAATTTATGAAGATACTTATCACAGGCGGAGCCGGATTTGTCGGCAGCCATCTTGCAGACAAGCTTATTGAACAGGGCCATGAGATCACCGTTATCGACGATCTATCGACCGGTCGTTATGCGAACGTCGAACATCTTGAAGGCAATAAAAACTTTCGCCTGATCATCGACACCGTTTTGAACGAGACCTTGATGGAAGAGCTGATCCGCGAAACGGATCGCGTTTATCACATGGCGAGTGCGGTCGGCGTTCGGCTGATCATGGAGCAGCCGGTTAAGACCATCGAAACGATCTTTCATGGTACCGATGTGATCCTCAAATTCTGCTCGCGATACCGCAAACGCGTGCTGATCCCAAGTACTTCGGAGGTTTACGGCAAGGGTGCGAAAGTTCCGTTTAGCGAAGAAGACGATCTGCTGACCGGAGCGACCGACAAGCATCGCTGGGCTTACGCTTGTGCAAAGACTTTGGACGAATTCCTCGCACTTGCACACTTTAAGGAGACACGGCTTCCGGTCGTTGTCGTGCGCCTTTTCAACACCGTCGGGCCGCGACAGACTGGGCAATACGGAATGGTCGTGCCTCGATTTGTCCATGCCGCGATCAAAAACGAGCCGATAACAGTTTATGGCGACGGAACTCAGCAGCGCTGCTTTGGCCACGTTCACGACGTCGTGGAAGGCCTCGTCAAGTTGCTCGATTCGCCTGAGTGTTTCGGACAAGTAATTAATCTCGGGAACAACGAGGAAACGTCGATCAACGAACTTGCGCAAAAAGCGATCGAAATGAACGGAAGTACGAGCGAACTGCGGTACATCAGCTACGATGAAGCCTATGGCGACGGCTTTGAAGATATGCAGCGACGTGTCCCAAACCTAGCCAAAGCGGGGCGAATGATCGGTTACAAGCCAACCCGGAGCCTTGCTGACATCATCAATGATGTTGCAAATGAATTCAAAAAAACCGACGCAGAACAGCTTTCAGCTCAGGGCAATGCTTAGAACTTCAACCATATTTGGCCGTTTATCCCGTCTAACACTCGTCGGGATAGCGGCTTTGTTTTTAACCACTTCGGTATTTGCCCAATCGGGCGGATTCAAAGGAAAGATCCGGAACCAAAGCGGTAAAGGCATCCCAAATGCAGAAATTGAAGCGCGTCAGGATGGAAAGGTTATAAAAATTGCTCGTGCGAACAACAAAGGTGATTTTTTTCTGAATGGTCTTCGCTCCGGCAAATACAATCTGTCGTTCGATGCCGATGGCTATTCAACCGGTGTGCTGTTCAATGTTGAGGTCGGCGATAAGGTGCGCGAACTTGGCGAGCGTCTGATGCTTGCCCCTGATCAGGGAAATATAGTTTTCATTCGCGGTAGTGTGTTCTTCAAGGAAGGCAGCAGCGTTACCGGTGCGAAGATCGATCTGTTGCTCGTCAATGCAGACGGTTCAACCAAAAGGCTCGAATCGGCTTACACGGATATTCGCGGTGATTTCGCCTTCCGTCGTCCACCCGGAGCCGCAAGCTATCGAGTTACCGCCAAACTGAAAGATGT
>JBBSKW010000135.1:0-8930 GCA_038256005.1 Pyrinomonadales bacterium | reverse complement strand
GGGATGACCTACATTGCAACCGCTCGCCACCGGCAGTATCAGTTCGAAACAAAAGCGGTCAGCGTTTTTGATCAGATCGCCGACCTTGACTGGACACCGATAACCACAACCCCTTCGTCAAACCGAACGTTCAAATCCGAACTTCGCTAGATCGAACCGAATGATAGAACAACCTCCGCGGTCTCTGCGTCAAAGCAGGGCCCGCGGACCTTTTTGTTAGGGAAGTCTCCTTCGGTTTGCGTGTCCGCTATGCGAACATAGCATGCGAACGAGGTGACAAATATGCAATGTCTGCGATGCGGGGCGACGGCGACCGTCGAAGGTTCGCTAATGGATACGGGAGGCGGCGGAGGGCTTGCGTTCATATTCAAGGACATTTCGCGACTCAAGAGTTTATTCGGCGGCGGCAATCGGAAGATAAATGCACACGCGTGCCTTCATTGCTCCCATCTGGAACTCACGGTCGAATTCACCGAAAAGGACCGCAAGAAACTTCAGGATTTCAACGGTCCACAACCTGGCGTCCTAGACCGCATTAACTGAACGCGTGCCTGAATATGCGTCTTCACGGGTAGGACAGATGCTCCGCCGAATCGCGGGCGGGACCCGGATCTTCCGTGCGTTCGCTAAGCTTACGTCCCAGCAGTCGGTTATATTCAAAAGAAACGAGTTCATAACATTCGCATGCGGCGAACTCCAGGCCCGGGCGATCGAGGATCGTCACGCTTCCGCGCCGGACTTTTATCAAGCCTAAGATTGCGAAGTTGTGGGCCGCCGTAGTAATGCTCGCGCGGCGAGTTCCTAGCGAACCGGCCATCTGCTCATGAGTCATCACCAGACGTTTACAGCCAAGACGGTCGAGACTCTCAAGCAGCCATCGAGCATAACGTTGTGATACTGAATGAAAACGATTGCAGGTCGCCGTTTGTGAAACTTGATTGAAAAGGCCTTGCATGTACCTCAGCAACGAGATTCTAAACACAGGTGCAACATCACACCCGGCCCGGAAAGCTCCGGTCCTCATTCGGTAGGCTGTGCCAGCATTTTGAACGATCGCCAAGCTCGGCGAGGACCCAGCGCCGCTGAAAGCTTCGATTCCGAGAATTCCTTCACTACCGATCATTCCTACCCCGACGGTCGTTCCCGATCGGGTGAGATGAAGCAGCGTAATAAGTGCCGTAGTCGGGAAGTATACATACTCAGATTTGTCGCCTGAGTCATTAAGCACTTGCCCGGCAGTTAATGATACCTGTTCGAGGAACGGGCTAATATGGTCAAACTCGCATATTGGCATTGTTGCGAGCAAATGATTCTGCAAAGCAGAATCGCAGTTTGAATGGGGGGTCATTCAATTACACTCCTTTTGTCGGATCAAAAACGTTTCCTTCAACAGATAAGGACGAAAGTAGTATGATTTCCACAAAATAGCAAGTTTTTCCGCGGATTAATATGTTTGCCGAGCTGCAAGGAACGTTCCGCTACTTGTCCCATTGTTTCCTAATCGGCTGTTCTGCCCAGACAAGCGGCGTTTGTCACCGTTCGCAAAATATTAATGGGGCTTCAAGCGGCTTTGAACACATCAACTCAACCGAGAGATCCGCAGATCTTCGTCTGTGTGGTAGCACACCGACAACCGTTCTTGAGAATGTTCTAATACGGAGAGTTTTCAAACAACTTTACTCGGAAGGTGTCAAGCCCGTCTGTAGCCTGATCGGACGAGCGATCCAAAGGAGAATAGAATGGTTTCTTTAATTATTTGGTTGATCTTAGGATTTTTGGCCGGTTACCTCGCAAAGTTTATCTTGCCCGGAAGTGATGGCGGCGGTGTGGTACTCACAACAATTTTGGGGATAATCGGAGCAGTTGTCGGTGGCTTCCTGGGTACTTATTTCTTCGGATATCCGATGATAAGTTCGTTCGATAACATAGGTGACAACATCCCGAGTTTCATCTCTTCCATAGTCGGAGCGATCGTTGTTCTATTGATCTTCCGTCTTGCAAACGGCCGCGGTCTTTCGAGATAAGTCCGAACAATTTAATCAACTTAAAGAAGCCTGCTCCTTGCGGGCTTCTTCATTTGTCTGGCCGCGACGCAAATGCGTTGACGTCTCAACGTCTCGGATGTATGATAACCGCCAACATCCATACGAGACGCGAATTGATATTCAGCGCCGCCGCGGCGGGCTTCGCGTTTACGACGCTCGGGCGCCAGCATTCTTTCCACAGGAAAACGCCGATGTTGCTCTTTCTTGGCCGAGGTTGAGTATTTTGCCAATATCAAATAATGTTACCGGACCCACAAAAAGTAAATTGAGGCAAAGAATTCGCACTGCATTCCCCTGATCCCGGATATCAACGAGCATTGCGACGGAGACAAACTTTACTATGAAGATCAAGAACCCCCAAGTGTTTTTTGTGCTGACGCTCATTGCTTTGGTGATGTGCGGCGGTTCCGCCATCGCCCAACCTGATCCGTACTGGGCGGAAACGTCTGATACCCAGACGCTGCCGATCAATGCTGAGTTCGGCGGTTCCGAAAAAGACGGTACGAAGCTGCCGGTATGTTGGGCGGGCCACCTCGGCGGCATCCATCCGGGAAAGGTGGTGAGGAAACAGTGCAATATCACGTACGGCGGAAAGGAGATCTCGGTAACCGGGCAATATGTGGTTTACAATGGCCGCATCAAATGGCACACGGGACCCGGGACGCAATCGGGAAACGTACCCGCGATAACAGGTGCATACGAAAACGGTCAGCTCCGCCCATTGTGCCAAGCCCAACTTATGATTGACGGTGGTTTCAAAGGCACCTACCCTGGCAAGGTCCTAGGCGGCAAATGCCACGTTGGCTGGGCAGGCACGGAGTATCTGGTCGATACGTACAAGGTCGGCTTCCCCAACACACCTCTGAGAGCTGCGTGGTTTTCAAACAAGATCTACAGGATCGTGTCGATCAAAAGCAGCAAAGGCATTAAGGCAACAGACGCGAATTTTTCGGCAGGCAGCGGATTGCAACAATCTGGCGACACCAAGACTGCGGCCGAACAGTGGCAAATGGTCTGGGAAGGAGCCGGATATTATCGCATCAAATCGTTCACCGCCAATGCATGTCTCGATTCGACAGGTGTCACCCGAACCACTAACGCCCCGCTTCAACTAAGGCCGTGCGTTATGGCTAATAGTCAGATGTGGACCATCGACAGCAATTACATACCCGGCAAGTCAATAATTACCTCAAAGGACACGGGCCGCGTGCTTCACGTAGATCTTGGAAGAATAGATGACGGAGCGGCCATCTACCTTTGGGAACGAAACAACGGGCCGTTTCAACAATGGCGTTTCGAAACGATCTCTACGCCCGCGACCCTACAATTTCAATGCGAGGCGAGCTTGGATAGTCAGGTGGCGTGGAACCGAGCCGGAGTCACAAAATGGGACCTCGCTAACCGAAAGATCCTATGCGCCGGCACCAAGAACCCAGAAGGAACGATCGCCTGTTTCACTGATTTCATCAAGACCAAACAAGACGACTGGAGCCAGGCCGTCCAGGCGTGTAGGCCGAAATAATAGCAGTTTAGAACTGAAGAACCGCTATATATCAGGCAACCCAGATTTGATAGTTTGTCTGCGTCCGCCTAGCGGTCAAATGATTGTAGCCGAGGGTACTCGTAATAGTTGATCCCTACAATTAGAGCTTTTCTCATATCTTAATCTCTTCTGACGTTTCAGATAGCATTTTTCCTAATTGCATCAACGATGGACGATGTGTTCCATCCTACAATCTCAATCGCAGAACGTGTAACCGCTACAGGAGTATTAGTGCTTCCCCAAGGTTGTATGCCAATGATAGGTTTTTGGTATTTATCTGCTAGGTCGATTTCAAATTGAATCCACTCGCGATGACTGACGTAAATTCCAGAGATAACAAGCACAACACTAGCCAATCGAATCTGTTTGTCAATTTCGGCAGCTAGTTTTTGATTGCTTCCGCCAGCGAGCGGATTGTCCGCAGATACCGAGTAATTCTTCCAACTGAAGAGCGGATCATTCTTTAACAGTTTAACCAAACGAACGTATTCGTCATCGTAGCTCCAGCAATGCGATATAAATAGGTTGTAAGTCCTTAGATCTGCCATCTTTTGTTCTCCTCTCAATCGAATTGTTGTCAATAGTATAAAAGGCTTCGCCCTAACATTCATTAGAGCGAAGCCTTTCTGGTTTACGTGCGAATTAAACCGCAGTTCGTAGCAAGCTGTGGGGCTCGCGTCCTAGGAAATTACATTACCATGCCCATTCCGCCCATTCCGCTGCCCGTGCCGCCGATGCCGTGGTCGCCGCCCTTGTCGTTTTGGACGTCAGCGATCATCGCTTCGGTGGAGAGCCTAGGACCCGGCGATGGCAGATAGGGTCCATCTTTGGGGCACTACTGGATCGGCGCATTCATCGTGAACAGCACTTTCCAGGCTCCGGCCTCTTTGGCGTATATCGACGCTCCGTGCATCGGCGGAACGGCGTTGGCGCTGCACTTGCCGTCGACCGCTGATCTGAAGGTCAGGAGGGCGAAGTCGGAGCCGAATGACACACTCGCGGGATCAGAGAGATTGACCGATTTGATCTCGCACGGATCGGTTGTCCAGGTCTTGATAGCATCAGCACGGGACTGGCGGCCTTTATCTGTGAACGTGGTCATATTCGTACTTGACCAATCCTCGAGGCCTTTGGCGTCCTTTTTGATCCAGGCTTCCCAGGCCTTCTTTTCCAGAGCGAACATCGCATCCGCCTCAGCACCCGTTGTTGCGGCTGGAGACGCTGTGGTATTCGCGGAGGCGGGTTTGACAGGCGCCTTCGCCGCAGCAGGTGTGGCTGCCGGATCGGCGATCGGGGCTTCAGCATGGAAAGCACCTTTCCACTGACTACCTTCGCGTACGTAGACGCCGGCGGCCCACGAGTTCGTTGGTAGTTTCCGACCGCCGCACGTGGCGTCCTGGGCGAGCTTATACGTGATCAAGGCCGCGTCTGGACCAAGCTGCGTCATCTGTTCGTCACTGAGGGTCGAACTCTTCACCTCGCAGTCGGCACCGGCGTATTCTTTTGAGGCTGCCGCCTTATCCAGCTTTCCGGCTGCCCCGTACCCGACGAAGTTAGCCGTCAAAAATGTGTCCCAGAACTTTGCATCTTTGTTCTTCCACGCTTCGTATGCACTGCGTTCGAGGGTCATCAATGCCTCTTTTGTCGGTGCCGCCGCAGTTGTCGCTGCGTTCGAATTGGCCATCACGTTTGCGTTAGTGTTCTTCACGACGGCATTGCTCGATGTTGTGTTCGCCGCCGGTTCGCACGCGGTCAGGGCGAATGCTGCTGCAACAACCAGCACCAAATACTTGAATCTGTTCATAATATGTCTCCTCGAAAAAGTAGTCGAATCAGAAAATGCCCGCCGTTCTCCTGCAAAAGTGGAAAGCAGGGCTCATTTACTACGGTGTGGAGTGCGTCATAGATATCACCGGTGAGAGCAGATGTCAACTAGTTTGCTGAACGTTGGGTCAAGTTCGAGGAAGCGAAGTCGGCGAGCGCGGGCGGTTGCGATGGGATGATGGTTTTGGAATGCGAAAAGGCCCCGGAAGTTGCCGAGGCCTTTTACGCCGACGCTAGAACTCTGAACGATGGACGCCGCGTACAGTGTGGCCTCGGCGCACACCATTGCGGCATAGCCCCGGGAGTGAGCCAGACCATCGCGGCATAGCCTAGGAATGAAATTTCGTAGTTGGATGAAGACTAATTCTAGAATTGCAATATTGCAGGCCGAAGCCCGCACGAAGTCTTCGGAGTAAGGGCGATACACGAACGTCAATGGAAACACGCTCCGCGACGCTAGCGAACGGCTTTATCCTCGTGTTGAGTGTAACGCCCTTACTATCGTGCGGGCTTGTGCCATGCTGCGTGCCTTGCGACCAATTCTGCGTGGCTTCCCACCAATTCTGCGTGCCTTGCCGTCCATTTAACAACAAAAAAAAGCCTGCAAACACAGGCTTTTAGTCAAATATCCGCCCGAGTTTTTAGTCAATCCATCTGCGTCCTACCCAAAAAGGTCGAACTAGATCCGACGAGAAGATCAAAAGAGGCTGTCCGATAACCTGGTTATCAGACAGCCTCTTTCTATTTCCATGCGAACGCTCAGGAGTTCGTTGCGAACCGAATTCCGCGTTCCGTTGGCCGATCTCCTAGCGTCTCCGACCCCTATACCAAAAGCCGCCCCCGCCGAACAGCAGCAGCAAGACGACTATAACAATAATTAGTGTAGTGTTGTCCATTGCGTAATCCTCCCTTCGTGCATCCCTTAGTGTCGATTCGATATGCGTCGTCTCAGACGCATGCTGATATTATATGCTAAAAGTAATACAAAGCTATGTTCGACGCAAGAAAAAGGCCCCGCCCATTGCTGAGCGAAGCCGTTCTGTTTTACGTACGAACTAAAACGCACTTCGTAGCAAAGCGGGGAAAGCTTCGCTTGGGATGAAAGAGACCGCCCACTTACGCAGGCGGTTCTGACTACATTCCCATACCCATGCCGCCCATGCCGCCGCCCATGCCGCCCATTCCGCCGTCGCCGCCCTTTTCGTCAGGGGCGTCGGCGATCATGGCTTCGGTGGTGAGCATTAGGCCTGCGATCGAGGCTGCGTTCTGTAGCGCGGTACGCGTTACTTTGGCAGGATCGATGACGCCGGCTGCGACGAGGTCTTCGTACTTCTCGGTCGCGGCGTTAAAGCCGAAATGCTCTTCGCCTTCGCGAACCTTCCCAACGACCACTGCACCTTCCTGTCCGGCGTTACCGGCGATCTGGCGAAGCGGCTCTTCGAGGGCACGCTTAACGATGTTGACTCCAATCTGTTCGTCAGCGTCGTCACCGTCTGTCTTGAAGGTGTCGAGAACCTTTCCGGCACGAACCAGAGCGACTCCGCCGCCGGCCACGATGCCTTCTTCAACAGCAGCACGCGTTGCGTTCATAGCATCTTCGACGCGGGCTTTCTTCTCTTTCATCTCGATCTCGGTTGCGGCACCGACCTTGATAACGGCAACACCGCCGACCAATTTGGCCAGACGCTCTTGCAGTTTTTCACGGTCGTAATCGCTGGTCGTATCTTCGATCTGATTGCGGATCGTTTTGATACGGCCGTCGATAGCTTCACCCGAACCCGAACCCTCGACGACTGTCGTGTTTTCCTTGTCGATGGTGACCTTTTTGGCTTTGCCGAGGTCTTCGATGGTGATCGTTTCAAGCTTGATGCCGAGATCTTCCGAAATGACCTTGCCGCCCGTAAGGACCGCGATGTCTTCGAGCATTGCCTTGCGACGATCGCCGAAACCAGGTGCCTTAACAGCAGCAACATTCAACGTGCCACGGAGCTTGTTTACGACCAAGGTCGCAAGAGCTTCGCCGTCAACGTCTTCTGCGATGATGAGCAGCGGACGGCCCATCTTGGCAACCTGCTCGAGTATCGGCAGCAGATCGCGCATGTTCGAAACTTTCTTTTCGTTGATCAGGATGAACGGCTCCTCGAGAACTGCTTCCATTCTGTCCGGATCGGTAACGAAGTAAGGCGAAAGATAGCCGCGGTCGAACTGCATTCCTTCGACGACTTCAAGACTAGTGTCCATCGTCTTCGATTCTTCGACGGTGATAACGCCGTCTTTGCCGACCTTGTCCATCGCTTCAGCGATGATTGTGCCGATCGTCTTGTCGCCGTTAGCCGAAACTGTTCCGACCTGTGCGATCATCTCGCCCGAAACCGGCTTCGAGAGACGTGCGACTTCGGCGACTACTTCAGCAACTGCCTTTTCGATACCGCGTTTGAGCGCCATCGGGTTTGCACCGGCTGCAACTGTGCGGACGCCTTCTTTGAAGATCGCCTGTGCAAGAACCGTTGCGGTCGTTGTACCGTCACCGGCAACGTCCGAGGTTTTCGAAGCAACTTCGCGAACCATCTGCGCGCCCATGTTCTCGAGCGTATCTTTCAATTCGATCTCTTTAGCAACGGTAACGCCGTCTTTGGTGATGGTCGGCGAACCGAATTTCTTGTCGATAACGACGTTGCGGCCTTTCGGTCCGAGTGTAACTTTCACTGCGTCTGCCAATTGGTTGACGCCGCGCAAAATCGCTGCGCGTGATTCTTCGCCATGAACTACTTGTTTTGCCATGATATTTTTACTCCGTAAAAAAGTTTGTTGAGTTTCAGATAGTTTCAGAGTTGTCGGAATCTCAGAGTCTTAACTCTGCAACTTCCTGCAACTCGGTTACCGCAATTATTTGGCGGCTTCGCCCGCTCTGCTGATGACGCCGAGGATCTCGTCTTCGCGCATGATGAGGAATTCCTCATTGTCGAGCTTGATCTCAGAACCGCTGTATTTGCCGAAAAGAACGCGGTCGCCTGCTTTTACATCCAGCGGTTGACGTGTTCCGTCTTCTTTATATTTGCCTTCGCCGGCGGCGATGACTTCGCCTTCCTGCGGCTTTTCCTTTGCTGTGTCCGGGATGAAAAGCCCGCCAGCCGTTTGGTTGACGTTGTCTTCGATCCGACGGAGGATCACACGATCGTGAAGTGGTTTGATATTCGTTGCCATATTAATTCTCCTTTAGAATTGTTGTTGAATCTATTAAGATAGCTGTTCAGACCTACGGTCAAAAGCTATTATTTAGCACTCTAGGTCAATGAGTGCTAATTTACTAAACGCAGTTAAACTTGTCAAGGAGGTTTGTGGGGAAGTTAGAAAATATGAGTGTGTTGCTATCAAGTTAGAAATTACTTTTTTCGCGTTTGCGTGGGACAACGATAGTTTTGTTGCGCAATTCACGCATTAATATATGTGGCTATGAAAATTTCAGAAATTGACATTTACCCGATCAAATCGCTCAAGGGCATTTCGCTGGATCGATC
>JBBSKW010000134.1:0-8969 GCA_038256005.1 Pyrinomonadales bacterium | reverse complement strand
GTTCGTCGCCGCGTTAGCCTCATAAACCCAACTCGGCAATACCGCCGCCGAACCTAACGCGATACCGGCGGTCTTAATAAAGTCCCGGCGTGAAAATGTCATCGGTACACCTCTTGTTTTTCTGAAGGATTACAGCTTATTGCTTAACTGTGAGATATGCAATTGGAACATACTACGTGGATGAACGGCAGATGGTTTCGATTCGAACACGCGCGACTCGTGAGGAACAAATGTGATTGTGCTTTGAAAGGCCTTGGTCTACAATGTTCCCGCTATGAGCTTCATCCAAAGGTTGATTACCGATGTCTTGCCGAAACGTTGGGTCGAATCGATCGAGAACGATTCACGGGCATGGAGAGTACGCTGCAAATGCGGACACAGCAATTCGCTTTGGGATCTCGGCGGAATGCGAGGCAAGAACGCGGGCAAGGCTCATTGGCGAAGAACGTGCGAGAAATGCGGCGAGAAGTCCTGGCACGTTATCTCAATGGACCCGGAAGCTGATCGCCTAAACAACTAATCGTT
This sequence comes from Pyrinomonadales bacterium, assembly GCA_038256005.1. GTDB lineage: Bacteria > Acidobacteriota > Blastocatellia > Pyrinomonadales > Pyrinomonadaceae > OLB17. The sequence goes on along the minus strand of JBBSKW010000134.1, from coordinate 8,444 downwards.
ACAATGGAGTGATAATACCTATGAGCGGAACAAATGCGAAGGTGCTTAGCTGGGGTGCGATCATCGCGATCATGGTAGGGGTTGGACTTTCCGTCGGCTTACTACTGGTGTTTTTGAATCAGATATTAGGGCTTTCGAACCGCATCGGCGCAGGAATCGGGGCAAGCGTGGGAATCGTAGGAGCGATCCTCATATCTCGACGGCGTGCAGCACTCAACAAGAAAAAGAACGACTAGCTTCCGATATTACATGAAAACTCTCTACTACGGCGATAATTTGAATATCTTGCGGGATTACATCAAAGATGAGTCGGTTGACTTGATCTATCTTGACCCGCCGTTCAACTCGAACCGTAAATACAATGCAGGTGATCAGAAATTAGAGAGCTAACACTACCAATGAAGAAAATACTGTTTCACGCTCAAGAGCTCTTGGAGCGAAAGTGGTCTTTGAAGCGTTAAAAATCATATCCGAGAACGGCGGTGAAATGCGGGGCCAGGACGTCATCGCGTCCGTTGAAAATCGGGTAGCTCTCGACGGTTGGGAACAAGAACGGTATGAAAAGACAGGATATATTCGCTGGAAATCGTTTTTACATTTCTTTTCTATCGACTGCATAAAAGCGGGTTTCCTAGTTAAAAAGAAAGGCGTTTGGTTTATAACCTCTGAAGGAGAACAGGCTCTATCGCTCGGCCCATTAGCAAGCTGATTAACTTCATCAATAATCGTGGAATTATGTTATCTGTAGCAGAGAAAGAAGATGTTGTGGCGACGTTCGTGATCGAACTCGATCGAATGATAGCGATTATACGGAATCAATGTCGCCGAACAGGTTCCGAAGAGCATCAGGAATTTATATCGCAGATCGAAGAGAATTGGAAATCGTGTCTCATGGCAGAATCGACGAACGTGATTTCCGCAATGAAGTGAACTTGTCGAAGTAAGAAGAGGCGGATGTCCGCCCCTTTCTTCTGATACTTTTTAAGCCGCGGTGGTTTCGCCGCCGAGGAGTGTCAGGACTTCGCCGGTGATGTAGCTCGAATCGGCGTTGGAGGCAAAAAAGACGAATGCGGGAGCGATCTCTTCGGGCTGTGCCGGCCGTTTCATTGGAGTATCGGCACCATGTTTCGCGACCTCTTTTGCATCTTTATCTGCGACGTTAAGCGGCGTCCAAACCGGTCCCGGCGAGACGCAGTTTACGCGGATCTCTTTCTCTACAAGGCTCTGCGCCAATGATTTAGTAAAGGCGTGAATCGCTCCCTTTGTTGCAGAATAATCGATCAGATCTTTATTTCCTTCGAGCCCGGTTATCGAACCGCAATTTACGATCGCTCCGCCTTTGGGAATGTGTTTGACGGCTTCGCGAGCGAGATAAAAGTAGCCGTAGATGTTCGTTTTGAATGTCTTGTCAAACTGTTCGTCTGAAATGTCTTCGATCGAATCGGCATGATGCTGGTACGCGGCGTTATTGACCAAGATATCGAGCTCGCCAAATTCTTTCACAGTCTTGGCGATCAACTTCCTACAAGTTGCCGCGTCAGAGACGTCGCCGATCAACGACAGACATTTGCCGCCTTCGTTTTCCACTGCGCCGACCGTCTCCTTCGCGTCTTTCTTCTCCCCAGGAAGGGAAACTATCGCTACATTCGCACCCTCGCGCGCATAAAGCACAGCAACGGAACGCCCGATCCCGGAGTCGCCACCGGTGATCAGAGCAGTTTTTCCTTTTAGCTTGCCGGAACCTTTGTACTTCGGCGCCAAGTACTGCGGCCGAGGGTCGATCAGATGTTCCTGTCCAGGCCGTGACTGTTCCTGTGCGGGCATCGGCACTTTAGGTTTCGCACCCCGCTGTTCCTTCTTCGTGTCCGACTTTTTCATCGTTGCTTTTGCTGTCATATGTCCCTCGCTACTTCCCTCTTGTTCTTTACTTGTCCGACTTCGGCTGACCGCTATGGCTGTCATTCTGTTCCTTTGAGCCGTCGCCTTGGCGTCGGCCCTCATAACCTTCTTTCTGACCGCCTTGCGCACCTTCGCCTTCCGATTCTGTTCGGGCTGGCTGAGATTCTAGCGACTCTCTATCACATACTCTCTTTACGTCGTTGTTGTCCGGCATATTTGCTCTCCCCGTTCTAAGTTGATGGTCTTGATCTCAACTTTTAAAACTGCAATGAGCGTGCCGTACGATTCCATACACTTCGCTCGGAACTAACTGTCCCGATGTCGGCACGTCAATTGCAGTTTTTACCATTATTTCTTAGGAGGTGAATTATGAATGAAGGTGCAAAGTTGTTAGGTCACTCGGTCCATCCGATCATGATCGTTTATCCGCTGGGGCTGCTTTCAACCGCGGTGATGTTTGACGTAGCGAATATGTTCTTTGATAGCGCGACGTTCGCGGCGGTCGCGTATTGGATGATCTTCGCCGGACTTGTTGGTGGACTGGCCGCCGCATTTTTTGGTTGGGTCGATTGGTGGGCGATACCTACGGGAACGCGTGCGAAGTCGGTCGGACTTTACCATGGCCTGCTGATGGGTTTTGTATTGATATTGTTCGCCGTCAGTATCTTTCTGCGCGATGGGAATACATATGCCGTGTCCACCGCAGCTCTCGCTTTTTCGGCATTAGGTTTTGTACTCGCGCTCGTTGGTGGCTGGCTTGGGGGCGAACTAGTGGAACGGCTTGGTGTCGGCGTACATGCAGGTGCACACACCAACGCGCCAAATTCACTAACAACGGAAATGCCTAGCAAAGACGCTGCGATTTCGGGAATTCCGAACAAAGCGGCTCATTGATACGGAGGAACATTTGTGAAACCCAAAAAATTGGAAGACCAGGTGATCGTACTAACCGGCGCGACGAGTGGGATCGGTTTGGTCACAGCTAGGATGGCCGCGAAACGAGGTGCTCGTTTGATGTTAGTAGCTCGAAATGTCGAAGCGCTTGTAGAACTCACGCAAGAACTGAATAGACGCGAAATCTGCGCGAAATACATTTCCGGCGACGTGGCTTCTGAAGCGGATATGGCAAAGGTCGCCGCGGCAACGATCAACGCGTTCGGGACGTTTGACACTTGGATAAACAACGCAGGTGTTTCGATCTATGGGAAGCTAGAAGACATTTCAGACAGTGATTCGCGGCAGCTTTTCGACACGAATTTTTGGGGCGTTGTGAACGGTTCGCTGGTCGCAGCCAAACATTTGAAACAGGCGGGCGGTGCAATAATTAACGTCGGTAGCACGCTTTCCGACCGTGCGATACCCATACAGGGAATGTACTGTGCGTCGAAACATGCCGTGAAAGGATTCACCGATGCATTACGCATGGAACTCGAATATGACGAGGCTCCGATCTCCGTAACGCTGATCAAACCGTCTGCGATCGACACGCCGTACAAAGAACACGCGAAGAATTATCTCGGTGTTCAGCCCGAAAACCCGCCGCCGGTCTATGCGCCCCAACTCGTCGCCGAGACGATCCTGCATTGCGCTGAGAATCCAGTGCGCGATTGTTTCGTGGGAGCGGGCGGAAAGGCTCTCTCGTTTGCCGGTTACTTCGCTCCGCGGATCACGGACTACATAATGGAAAATACGATGGTCGAAATGCAGCATTCCGATAAGAAAAAGAACGCGAAGAATTTTGAGGGACTTTACGAATCAAAAGATTCTACCTTGAACGAGCGCGGCGGATATGACGGACATGTCTCCGAGAGCAGCTTATACACAAAGGCTTCGCTTCATCCGATCAGGAGCGGGGTGGCTGTTATCTTCGGAATCGGAGCAGCGATCCTTGCGGGAAGGGAATTGTTCAAACATGCACCGGCAAGAGCATCGGGTGACAACGAACTGCAGCCGTTTCGGGCAAAGGCGAAAACGCAGGCGAGCATCTGACTTGGCTAGTTCGACATAACAGAAAAAGGCCGTTCTCATCATGGCCCATTGATGAGAACGGCTGAGGTTTTGTCGTATAAATGATTTATATATAAACGGCCTAAATGTTCCTTAAACGGGGCCATATAGATAGACCGCCCTTCATTCGCTCGAACCCTTGAACGATTTCAATACGCCTTGTTCTTACTACGAGTAACAGCAAACGCTGTTCCACAAAGAAATGTGATACCAGAAATACAAATTGGTTGGGCAGCGGTTTCTGCAAACGAGCTAGCTCAGAAGGCGTCACGAAATTTATGGTGCGTAACTTGCTGATAACAGGGTTGATAGTATGAAACTGTTTTAATTTCGGACACTAAATTAAAAGTAAGGAGGAGAGAATTATGGCAGAAACAAAGAAGAAAACAGCCGCGGCTTCGAAATCGAACGCCTCGGCTATAAAAAAGAAAAGCACCACCACGTCAAAGAGTTCTTCGGCTAAGCCTAAGTCGACAAGCAGGTCGAAAGCTAAACCGGGGATCTTGGCAAAGGCCGTCGACGCTGCGAAAGGTGTGCTGACTACGATCGCTACTGGTGCTGCTCAAGGCGCGGCCGAGGCGGCGCAGGAAATGGTTGGCTCGAGCACGGAACAGAATGCGAGTTCCGGCACGGCGACCAAGAAATCGGCCGGTTCAACGGCAAAAAAGTCGACGAGGGCCAGGCCGGCAGCTTCGGGATCTCGGGCTTCTAAATAGTTTAGGGAAAAAAAAGGGAGGAAAGTTATGCTTTGGACAATAGTGATAATTCTTTTGGTATTGTGGGCGTTGGGTTTCGGTATCGGCGGTGCTGCCGTCGGCAATCTGATTCACATTTTGTTGGTAATAGCGGTGATCGTTGTTATCGTTCAACTCGTTTCGGGCCGCCGAGGGGTCTAAGGCGGGATAAATTTGTCAGACGAGCGGTAGTGAATAGCCCGTTCGTCTGACAAAAACTCTTTATACAAAGCGGAGCAGACCCGGGCAGATTCTCTAATCGGGATGAGCCTGCGCTTGGCCGAGATGATCATTTTACTGCCGCGGACAAATACACGCTAAATCGCAAGATATGGTCTTTTGGCTGAAAGAGCATACTAGTGTGTCCGGAGAACATTAATATTCATCTGTTATGTTAAGTAGATATTTGACTGACTCCCACTTTCCGATAGAATTTTGGTGACTAATTCGCGAGGCCGAACACGTATTTTAACAAGGGAGCATATCGATGGGATCTTTTCCAAGCAGCCGAATGTACTATTTCTCATGGGCTGGTCTGTGAATGTTACGTTATCGTAAAGTCAGAAGATGATAAGACGGAATTTGAACCGGCGTAGGAGCGAAGCTGGATCTGCGAAATGTAAAGAGCGGCCGATTCGACCGCTCTTTTTGTTTGTCTTGGATCTGGGTCGCCGTTTAGATCGCTGGCTTCTTGAGAATTGCGATCAATCCCCTGAGCCGAGCTTGTCCTGCTTCGCCTGTGACGGAAGCCGAATCCTTTTCCATCGACTTTGCTAGCTTGCCGAGAGCCTTCTTCTCTTTCTTGCCGAGCTTTGTTCGTTCCGCGTCGGCGATCGCGGCACGCAGGGAAGCGATCTTATCAGCCGAAGCTTCTTTCCCGCGTTCCATCTGATCTACGTAAGCTTTCGCGACCGTCAAAGAGTTAGGCCAGCGGATCATTTCCTGTGTCTGCACATTCGACGCAACGACCCGAACCGCCTTAGCGGCATCGATCTCGTTTTGCGACAGGTTTTCCGTCGGTGCGAGTTCAAAGATGTCCAAACCGCGTGCGATCTCGGACGAGTAAATGAATCCGTTATACCAATAAGCCGACCACGAACCGCCCATTACGAGGGTTTTTGCGTCGATCGGGCCGCGATCAAAATATCCGACTTCGACCGGATTGGCTGCGTCGGTGAAATCCATCAGCGAGATCCCGCCCTGATACCAAGCCTGGACCTTAATATCGCGTCCCGGAACCGGGATCAGTGAACCATTATGGGCGACACAATTCTCTGTAGCGGTCTGTGCGGCCGGAAGTTTATAGTAATTCGCGAAAGCAAGCTTGTTGTTATTTAGATGAAAGACCGCGTTGGCTCCCCATTTGTCCGGATCGTTTTCCTTACAGCGAGCCTGCGTTCCGCCACCCCATTCATCGGTGAAGATCACCTTCTTACCGTCATTCGAAAAAGACGCAGAATGCCAATAGGCATAGTTCGGATCGTTTACGGCTTCGATGCGCTTCGGATTGACAGGATCTTTTATGTCTAAAAGAATGCCATTACCAGAACATGCTCCGGCCGCAAGTCCAAGCTCTGCATATACCGTGATGTCGTGGCACTGATCGGTTTCTTCCTTACGTCCTTGATTAGCGTGCGAACCGCCATCATCCAAAGCATTGATCTTACCGGTTACCGCGTCGCCAAAGATACGCGGAGACGAAACTACTTTTGCATCTTGCGGAGCAGCGAGCGGAACCTTGATAACTTCGATACGGAACAATGCCGTATTCGGATCTTTATCCGGAGCACCACCGGAACATCCCGCAAGTTCTTCGGCAGGCCGAACAAAGGACGTACCCGAAACGTAAATGTAAACGTTCGTTTTGTCTTTAGGATCAACAACAAGTGTGTGTGTATGCGAACCGCGGCAAGTTTGCACTGCTCCAACCTGTTTAGGGCTGCTAATATCGCTGATATCAAAAATGCGAACACCACGGAAACGATCTTTATTTGCCGCCGGCGGACCTTGTTGGCCCGGTTGTCCGGCAGGGAAACCTTGCACGCCGCAATCCAATCGGCCATTCGGCATTTCAACCGACATGAACATCAAATTCTTATGTACCGAAACATCACCCTGGCCGCCGGGACAGACCATCGAGGTCAAAAGCTTTACATTATTCGGATCGGCAATATCGTAAATGTTCATCCCGTAAAAATTCCCCATGAACAAACGGTTTCCCTGAAAGGCAAGATCAGAATTTGCGAGAGCAAGCCCGGCAATGCCCATCCGCATCGCAAGAGGGATCATCGCCGGATCCGAAATTCCCAGTGAACCCAACGCACTAACAACTTTTGGACTGCTGGGATCGAGACCGACGTCAAAAGCAGCGGGTTTCTTCAAAAGTCCGACATGCTTGATTCCAACGGCGGCTTCACCAGCGTCAAATAATCCGGGCGACAATTTTGCTCTGGGATCATTCGTATTGGCTCCTTTCATTCCGGGCGGCAAAGGCAGAGCAGCCGGTGCTTGCGCCGAAACACCTGAAGCGAACAAGAAGGTTCCGACCAAGGCCACTAAAAGTAAGCGATTAGCAATAGTTTGAATTCGATTCATGATTATATTTACGAGAGTTTCTCCAACATTTTCTGCATTGAGTTGATCTCTGCCCGCTGACCGCTGTCTACGTCCGAGGCGAAATTAAATAGTTCTGCGTCTTGTCCGGCACCGGCCGTATCGAAAAGGTCTTTCACCATAATTAGAGCACCATTATGGTGTTGGATCATTCCCGAAAGGAAAAGTTTGTCAAAATCTGGGCCGTCAGCATTCTTGAGGACGGTCATCTGCTTTTGGCTAAGCATTCCCGGCATTAGGTGCATTTCATTTGAATTGCCGTGACCCGAATGAGAATGCGAGCCGGTGCCTGCCGCCATTTTCATTTCGGTGGATTCCATTCTTAACGTCAGCCATCGTTCCATGAACTCGATCTCATCTGCCTGCGACTGGCCAATGCGTGCTCCAAGAAGCGCGACGTCTTTATTGTTCGTTTTCGATCCGATCAAAGAGACCATTTCTACGGCCTGAGCATGATGCATTATCATGCCCTGCATGAATTCGACATCTTTTCGCGAAACTTTGGGTATCGAAGCGGCTCGATCGGAAGGCAGAACACGCGTCGGCTGCCCAGGTGCTCCCGGCTGGACCAACGTTACGTTGTTGCCTGATCCCGCAGTCTGTCCATTAACACACACTACTGCCAAGAGAAGCGACATCGACAATCCGACGAAGTTCAACTTCCCAATCCTCTGTAGACAGGTAAACTTAACAATGCACAGATAAAACCGTTCCACAATTTGCATGATCGAATCTAATTCTTAATCGATATAATCACTAACTTAACATAGTCTATAACTTCCCTTCATTTTCTACGTCAATAAGGTAAATAAAGTTTTATGAATTGTTGAATATGCAACACTTTTGACGAAGAAATTCGTCTGCTTAAATGATATATCAAAGACGATCGTCCAAATTTACCTCGGTCGAGTCGCAATTTAGACTGGAAATTGGAGACGGCGATCGGAATTGTCGGTCCATGGTTTCGCTAAACAGTTCTTCATAAACGGATTCCCCAATACCCGTAAGAATCTCAAGAAACCTTGGACCATTACCGCTATCTGCGAACGCGCCGTGTGCGAATCATTCATTGTTCGCTACCTCCGAAACGACTTCTTTTTTAGCCTCTGGTTCGCCCTTTACTTTGACTCTTCTGCCCAAAATATCTTCGACGTAGATCATTTTAACCATTACAAATACAATGGCGACGAG
>JBBSKW010000133.1:0-9149 GCA_038256005.1 Pyrinomonadales bacterium | reverse complement strand
GCCTGCGATATGCGGACGAATCTCGCCGTTATCTATTACACGACGGGCCGCAAAGAACCGGCACTTACCGAGCTCGAAGCGATTCGCCCCGCGGTCGGGCCTGCTTCGCGTCCCGATTGTCTCCGTTCGATTTTCCTGCTCGGTTCGCTCTACCGCGAACTCGGGCGCGAACAGGAAGCCGTCAAAGCATTTACTGACTTCAATTCACTAACCGCAAATTCGAAGGATCCGCAGATCAACGCCCTTCGCCGCCAGCTTGAGCTAAAATAATAAAGTCACTTTATATCATAAAGTACTTGACACACGCGTGCACTTGAAATATATTTCATCTCGCGATGTCGAAAATACAACCAATTCGTGAAATTCAGGAACGGGAAGACCCGATAGATATTTCTGACCGTGCGATCGACAACCTGCGGTACATCCGCGAGGCGATGGAGCGTTCGACCAGCTTTACGGCCGTTCCCGGTTACGGTGGAATGCTGATGGGCGTTACCGCTATCGCGGCCGCGTACATCGCCGCCCAGCAGATCTATTTGCGCAACTGGCTGATCGTCTGGCTGACCGAAGCGTTTCTTGCCGCAGCGATCGGTCTGCTCGCGATGTGGCAAAAATCGAAGATCGCCGACCAATCACTTTTCTCGACCCCGGCGCGCAAATTCGCATTCGGTTCGATACCGCCGCTTATCTGCGGGATCGCGATAACGCTTGGGCTCTGGCGTTACGAACATTACGAAATGATGGTGCCGGTCTGGATGCTCTGTTACGGAGCGGCAGTCGTTAACGGAGGCACGTTCTCAGTAAAGATCGTTCCGGTGATGGGCTGGATATTCATCGCGCTCGGTTGCATCGCATTCGCATTGCCGTCCGGTTTCGGAAATTACTTCATGGCCGCAAGCTTTGGCATTACACACATCATTTTTGGATCGATGATCGCCAAGAGATATGGCGGGTAGTGGGTCGCTACGGGCGCGGTGTTATACAAAATGAAATTGAAATTCTCACTCACAATATTGCTCACACTCATTCTTTTAGATGAGACCCACGCTCAGACTCCGGACTATTCGGCCGAGGTCGACAAGATCTTCTCGTGGACTAAGCCTGCCGAGCCCGGTTGCGCCGTCGCCCTTTCGCAGAACGGCAAGCTGATAATTAACAAAGCGTACGGCTCGGCCGATATGGAACGTGCGACTCCGATCACAGCGAACACACTGTTTGACGCGGGCTCCGTGCGAAAACAGTTTGTCGCCGCGTCGATCCTGATTCTGGTCGACGAAGGAAAGCTAGCGTTGACCGACGACATCCGCAGGTACATACCTGAACTTCCAGATTACGGCCGCAAGATAACAGTTGATCACTTGCTTACACACACGAGCGGCATCCGCGATTGGCAGCCGCTTCTAAATCTCGCCGGTGGCGACCCGAATGCGATGACGATGATCGTGCGTCAACGCGAACTGAATTTCGCACCCGGAGATGAATGGTCATATTCGAACAGCGGTTATGTTCTGTTGCCGGAGATCGTCACCAAAGTCAGTGGTGTTCCATTCGCCGAGTTCGTTCAGAAACGAGTTTTCGAACCTGCGGGAATGAAGTCGACAATCTATGTTGACGACCCGATGTTCCTTATCAAGAATCGTGCCCTCGCGTATTCGAAAGAGAAGGAACGTTGGAAAATGGATATGTATCTGGGCAACGAACGCGGCGGAGCGGGAGCATTGTTTACCACCGCAGCCGACCTCGTCGCGTGGAACGATGCCTTGGGCGCGAACCGTTTAGGTGCCGCAATCACGCAAAATCTTCAGGAACCGACGGTTCTTAACAACGGCCGCAAACTCAGCTATGCACGTGGTTTGCAGATCGAACCGTTTCGCGGCGGCGGGCAGTTAATCTGGCATAGCGGCGGGGCGGCAGGTTACAGTTCGCTCGCCGGGCGTATTCCGCAGCACAACCTTTCGATCGCGATCACCTGCAATCAGGACGGGACAGCACGATCCGCTTTTGCGGGGCGCATCCTCAACCTGTTTCTCCCGCCGGGAAGCGTTAACGAGAATCCTCCGCCCACTAACCCGAACGCAGTCGCGACGGGCGACCTGGGCGGTCGGGCGGGAATGTTCTTCGACGAAAAGACAGGCCAACCGCTTCGCATTCAAATTAATACGAACGGCGGGCTGACGATTCCGGGTGGTGGGCCATTGGTTCCGCTTACGGCCGACCGTTTTAAGAATCAGCGGACGTCGCCGTTCTTTATGTCTGAGGCCGAGTTCGACATGCAGTACATAACAAACGACCGCATCGAGCTAAAAACAAAAGACGGTGTCGTTGCCAACTATCGCCGAGCCCGGGCCTGGACACCATCGGCCGACGATCTAAAGGCTCTCGCGGGAACCTATCGCAGCGATGAACTTACCGCGACGTTCGAAGCCAGCCCGACGAAAGACGGTCTGAACGTACGTGCGAACTATGCGAACACGATCGAGTTCAAAGCCGCTGAGAAAGATACGTTTCAGGTGAATCAGTCGCTCATTCGGTTTCAACGCGACCGTGCGGGGAAGGTCATCGGCCTTGAGTACACTAACCCGATGCTTAGAAAGGTAAAGTTCACGCGCATCAGCATTTGAGCAGAGTATCGTTATGACAAACACAGAAATGACATTTGAAAATAAGCGACTTGTAGGAATTGTTGCCGTAATATTCTTTCTTCTTCTGCTACCCGTCGCGGCGAGATTTCCGTGGTCTGGCTTCGACTTTTTCGCTGCTGCAATTTTGCTGTTCGGCACTGGATTGGCGGTCGAGTTGGCATTGCGTTTGGTGACGAAGATGTGGGCTCGCGTCGCCGTATGCGGAGTGATCCTACTTACGTTGTTCGTTGTATGGGCGGAACTCGCGGTCGGGTTATTCGGTACACGTTTTGCGGGATCGTAAGAGTTGATGAAGAAGAATCTTGCACTAAAAGGGAATGGCGAAAAGCCGAACGCACTCCGCATCGAGAAGGCGGCCGGAGCGGTCTCGAGCGATCTCGACAAGGTGATTCACGAGCGTATGCGGCTCGGCATTATCAGTGCTCTTGCGGCAAACGAAAAGCTGAGTTTTACCGATCTGAAAAACCTGCTCGACACGTCCGACGGTAACATCAGCGTTCACGCCCGCAAGCTCGAAGAGGCCGGCTACCTGACAATGAAAAAATCGTTCCTCGACCGCACGCCGCTGACCGAATACAAGATCACAGCCGCCGGCCGCAATGCACTCGAAAGATATCTGGATCACATGGAAGCGCTGATCAAGGCGATGAGGGGTGCGACGAAATGAGATTTGTAAAAATCTCAGGGTTGATTCTGCTAGCTAACATTCATTCGTATGCTTTCTTTCCGCATTTTCCTTAACCCGTATCGTTCGCGATCGAACATTTCATGGTGAATTTGTATGAACGACAGAACTAAAACAGGACTTGAGATTTTAATGGCGGCAGCGGTGATCGGATTGCTCGGCAATTTGTTGCTCCGCGAGACGCCTTGGGGGCTCGGCGCGTTTTTGTTTGTAACGACGTTTACCGGAGCGATGATCGCGATCGCGTGCCGCCATCGGCCGGAGCTTTTGACCATTAGGAATTTGGCGTTGCAGGCGGCGATGGTCTTTTTCGCGTCGATGTTTTTGATCCGCGATGCCGAGGAGCTTCTCGTATGGGACACTTTCGCGATCCTGATCTTAATGGGCATTCTCGTGTTGCCTAATTTTGGCATCAACCAACGCGTCGCAGGAGTGTTTCATTATGCCGTCGGATTTTTGTGGTCGGGGATCAGCTCGGCGTTCGCTCCGTTCGTTCTCCTTGGATCCGATATCGAATGGAACCAGATGCCGGGAAACCGTTTGAGCAAAAGCATTTTTTCCGTTCTCCGTGGGCTCGCGGTTGCGTTGCCGTTACTGCTCGTCTTCGGTGCCTTGTTCATGGCGGCTGATGCAACGTACGAAGGCATGATGAGGCGGATGTTGCATTTTGACGTTGGCACCGTCGTTTCGAATGTGATGCTCACATCGGTGCTCGCATGGCTGACAGCGGGGTATTTTCGCGGGATGCTGTTCGAACATTTTGTCCCGACGGTTCCGGCCGATACGACCGTTTCGCCCATTCCAAAAAGCGAAGACGTTCAACCAAAGACAGAAGCGGCGCAATCAGACGAAAGTTTTGTTGATAAATTCACCGCCGAACCCGCAGACACATCTAATTCACTCCCCGACAATGCCACAATTCTCGAACACATTAACCGCAGCGACCCGCCTAATTCGACACATACGGCCACGTCCGCAAAAGAAAAGAATATGGACGAGGGCGTCCACGTTCGGGCCGAAAAACGCGATTGGCAGAACTTCGACAACTCATCCTTACCGTCGGTCTTCACGCTCGGGACGGTCGAGACAGTTATCATTCTCGGGCTCGTGAACGTACTGTTCCTAAGCTTTGTTGTTATGCAGGTGCCGTATCTTTTTGGCGGAATGGAATTGGTGCAGAATACGCCCGATTTCAAGCTAGCCGATTATGCTCGCCGAGGTTTTAGCGAACTTGTTACGGTCGCGGCGCTCGTTCTGCCGATGCTCTTGCTGTCTCACTGGCTTCTGCGAAAAGACTCAAAACGGCTTGAAGGAATTTTCCGCATTTTCGCTGGCATCCAGATCGCATTGCTGTTCGTCATCATGGCATCGGCATTCCAACGCCTAATTCTCCTCACCGGCGAACTCGGTTACGGCTGGACGACCGTCCGATTTTACCCGATGGTAGTTATGACCTGGCTCGCGGTCGTGTTCGTATGGTTCGGTCTAACTGTCCTCCGCGGGCGACGAAACAACTTCGCATGGGGAGCTCTCTGGTCAGCGATCATTCTACTTGGCGCAACAAATTTAATGAACCCGCACGATTTCATCGCGCGAAAGAACATCCAGCTTATGCAGCAAGGCCGTGAGTTTGACGCATACTACAACGCGGGCCTCAGCGACGACGCCTTACCAACGATCGTCGAAGCGTTCAACGAACTGAGCCAGGAAGATCAGGTCACAGCGTTTCAACAACTCGCGTGGAAAAACTGCCGAAAGCAAAAAGAAACGGACCTGCGAAGCTGGAACTATTCGCGCGATAAAGCATCTCAAACGCTCGCTCCGTACGCCGAACAGTTTAGCGGCCACCTTGTAAGTTGCAGTAATGGTTTCGATTAGTTCCGGAGCTGGGGCGGGAAGTATGAGGAGGTGGCGGCGACTTTCGGAGTTGGAGTATTTCTCGTGAGCGGGCGAGATCGATGTTTGGATCGGTAAACATTGAGGCCAAGAATTGTACTTGGCCAGAAGATAGGCTCCATTAGGGATGGTAGTTACAGCGAGGGATTCCGGCAGAAACCCCGTAAAAGGACAGGGCACGCGATCACGCGTGCCCTGTTCTCTTAAGCTATAAGCTCAAACTACACTATGGAGAGACGGCTCCCGGTGCAGTCGCTGGACGATCCGTCGCATTCCCCCAAGCCGGTGTCATGAAAGTACTGGTACCGCTATTATGCAAATACCAAATGCCGGACGAGGGGCGGAAAACCGCAAAATCCGTTTTCCCGTCGCCATCATAATCTGCCGGCTGCGGTTTATCGCCATTCAGACCCCATTGGAAACCCGTAGTTACGCTTCCCGGCGCATTTGCAGTATTACTCTGAATCGAATACCAGATACCGTTTGAGGGTCGGAAAACGGTGATATCGTCCTTGCCGTTTCCGTCGAAGTCACCGGGAGCAATTATGTCGCCGGCGATTCCCCAACGTATGAGATATGGGAACCCTGCCGCGAAATTAGACTGTCGTACAAACCACAGATAATTGGGCGCGACTCCAACTTCATCTGGCCGAACAACAACTTGATCGGCTTTTAGGTCGCCATCAAAGTCGCCGACAACAGGAATGTCGCCGGATCGACCCCATTGACTATAAGTAACCGTCTGGTTCGACGATTGAAGGACATACCAGATCCCGTTCGATGGCCGCCAAACTGCAAAATCGGTTCTGCCGTCGGCATCATAGTCGGCCGGAACCGCAATATCACCGGCAGATCCCCAAGGTGCCGCCGTAAAATTCGTGCCAGGATTCACGGTATTATTTCCATAGAACCAGAAGTTAGTGCTTGGCCGGCGGACGGACACGTCAGTTTGTCCATCGCCAGTGTAATCACCCGGTGTAAGGACATCGCTTGCAAGTCCGAAATTCTGCGTAAGCGTTCCGCCGGCGGAATTCAACGTAAGCCAGTCTCCGGTGCCTGGCCGAAATACGACAGGATCTGCCTTTCCGTCATTCGTTTGATCGAAACCAGCTTTTCGGCAATTGGTTCGATAAGTGATCGTAAACGAGTAGCTTGGGCAAAAAACGTTGGTCGGGGATTCCAAGATATCATGAACCACAACGGTGTAGTTTTGACCCATCGTAACCGGGAAGCTAAACGATGCGACTGAGACAGTGCTAAAGCCGAAATCGCCGATCACGTTGGTTGCCGGAGCCGCGGGATTGAACGTAGAAATATGCAACGGCTTGTGTGGTAGCTCCGCCACACGCGGTCGCGTTAAACTCGACCGTTGCACATCCCGTTACCGGAGATGCATAAGTATAGTTATCTTGGTTTACGGCTGTTGTGTTTTGCAGAGTGTTGGATTTCCCGACACACGTCGAAGGAATGCCACCTCGAACAACGCGGCCAGCTTGTGTCGCGTCGGCGGCAGTAAGTGCACCGGTCTGCATGACGGGAGCACCTTGGATCTGGCAAACGTTTTGAGCCAGAACATTTCCGCTTCCGGAAAAAAGCACCGCGCAAATAGCGGTGCAAATGCTAATCTTTTCGATGAAGGTTTTAGTTGCTCGCATAGTTCTCCTCAGAATTGAAATCTATTGATAGAAAAAGACCGTAGAGTTGCTTGATCTTGAGCCGGAAGAAACTCAAACGATCGCAAATTGAATTTGGAAGTCTGCGGGAGAAATCTATACCAAAATCGAGTTTAATGCAAGAAAATCCAAACTTTCTGGCGGTGGTGCGGCCGACTTCGGCGGGAGCCGCGATCAGATCTATTCGCATAATGCATAAACGTTTGAAAAATTTGGAAATTTTGGAAACACACGTATGAACACCCGAAATCTTATTCGCGAATATATTTCATACGTTCGTGTCGAAAAGGGTCTGGCGAAGAACTCGCTTGAGTCCTATGAACGTGACCTGCGAAAGCTTGAGGCGTGGTGCGGGAAGAACGGATTTGAGCTACTTTCGCTTACGCGGCTCGATCTCCGAGAATGGCTAATGGATCTCTCGCGGTCGAAGATCAGTGAGAATTCAAAACGCCGGCTAATCAGCTCGATCCGAGGCTTTTATAAGTTTTTGATGATCGACGGGCACCTCGATAAAAGCCCGGCAGAAGAACTCGACACCCCAAAGAAGAGCCTCTATTTACCCAAATTCCTTAATCAAACAGAGATAAATAATCTGCTTGGCGCACCCGATGTCTCGACCGATTCGGGCCTTCGTGACCGAGCAATTATTGAACTAATGTACGCCTGCGGCCTGCGAGTTTCCGAAGTCGTAACTCTCAAAACTCAGAACGCGGACATCGAAGGCGGCATTCTCACTTGTACCGGAAAAGGCAGCAAAACACGGCGTATCCCTATCGGTTCAAGCGCCGTCGAGTGGCTAAAAAGCTACCTCTCACAGCGTCGCAAGATCGAGAATATTGAGATCGACAACATGTTCGTTAGTTCGCTCGGGCGTCCGCTGAACCGGCAGATGATTCACAAAATGATCAGCGAATACGGCGAAAAATGTGGCTTCCAAGGAGTTTCGCCGCATACCTTAAGGCATTCCTTTGCGACACACCTCGTCCAAAATCGAGCCGACATCCGCAGCGTCCAGCAAATGCTCGGCCACGCTGACATTTCGACGACGCAGATATACACTCACATCACCGACGCACATCTGAAAAAGGCATACGAAAACTTTCATCCTCGTGCGAAGAAATCGTGAGTTCGAAATCGATTTAGCCTTTTATTTTTCGATAAACGCTTTGGAATCGTCGTCGTCTAATGCCGACGACCTAAACTCCGCAGAAAACTTCGCACCGCCGCCGATTTGCTTGACTTGACCCTGTCCGCCAAGTATATTTCTAAGTTCGGCTTCGGTCGGATTCGCGTCGTTGATCAGTTTACCTCTTCTCTCCTAAGTGCCCTTCGGCATAACAAGCCGATCCGACGCCCTGTCCAAAGATTGCCGCCCTAGCTCAGTTGGTAGAGCATTCGATTCGTAATCGAAAGGTCGTCGGTTCGACTCCGATGGGCGGCTCCATATTAAAGCTTGTAAAGTCAATAGGTTACAATAAACGAAAGGCAGCTCCGCAAGCTGCCTTTTTCCGACTAGGACTCAAACTAGGACTTGCCAGGCTCGTTTCCGAGCAACTCTTTCGTGATTTACGACTAAAGGATAAGTGTAATCAAAATTGACAAATTCTTTAACGACATCAATCGTAAGCAGAATGCTAAAGCTATGCTGTGCACCCGACGACAAAGAAGTACCCCTTTTTATTTCGACTGAGGATTTCAAGTATCCAAAGCGTCGGAGATAGTTGACGCTGACCTGCATTACTTCATCAAACCAGGCGGGAAATTTCGGAAGTCTTGGAATATATAATCCTAAATGTCTAAAGAACATTGCATGGCAATATTGCCGGCGCTTGGATAATGCATTCGTCTCACCATTGAGTTTACTTCCATTCCTCGGCTGTCAATGGAAGGTCGTTGAGTTCCGATCGGGCTTCTCGCCAGTTGGGGTAGTTCTTCTCTAAAATTGCTATGAACCTGTCGTTATGAGTTGGCTCAAGCAAATGCACGATTTCGTGGACGATAATATATTCGAGAAGGTCCTTCGGCTTTTTCACAAGTTCGGTGTTGAGGCGAATATTCCCGCTCCGGTGATTGCAGCTTCCCCATTTTGTTTTCATCCGTTGCAGGAAATAACCGGCAACGTGAACATTCAACTTGCATTCCCATTTCCTGATAAAAAAGGGCACCGCTTCGTGAAGTAGTGATTTATGCCATTCATGAATAACCATACGGCGTTTTGCGGCACTACTATTCGGTCGCACAGTGAGGGTGATC
>JBBSKW010000132.1:0-9170 GCA_038256005.1 Pyrinomonadales bacterium | reverse complement strand
GGTGAATCGATATTCGGGCGATATTTATTCGCTTCTTTGTCGAATGACCGAAGACGGCGAAGAGGCCGCCGATCTAACACAGGAAACTTTTCTGAGTTCGATCAAGTCGATCGCGAGTTTTCGGGGTGATTCGGGTCTTCGGACATGGCTTTTTCGCATAGCTATAAATCACGCCAGAAACCGCTTCCGTTGGTGGAACCGACGGCAAAGAAGCCATTCCGTTTCGCTGGATGCGACCGACGGTGAATCGGAAATACCTCTTTCAGAGCGCATCGCCTCCGACGAACTTGGCCCTGAACGCGAGACATTACGACGTGAACGGGAACGGGCAGTGGTGACGGAACTGGGAAATATCCCGGATAATTATCGGGACGTGATCATACTTTGCGATATCGAAGGATTTAGTTACGAAGAGATCGCGGAAACTCTCGATCTGAATATTGGAACCGTTAAATCCAGGCTGGCACGCGGCCGCGATGAATTGAGAAAACGGTTGATAGATCTTTGACAAACTTGCAGATGATTGACTCGCCCCGGTTTTATCTTTGATCAAAAGACGTATCGGTGCCAAACGAGAGGTCGAAAAGAACGAAGATAGAGAATGGGTATTTTGTAGATCGCCAAGGCATGTATTTGAAAATAGACCAGCAACATCTATTTTATTGCCGCGGTGCCAAGCAGTTTCATCTTTCTCTGTCGAATGTTGTTTTCTTACTTAAGAGAACAACCGGGGTCAGTGAGTTATTTGCAAGTTTGTCGGTGGTTCATTGTTTCGATGGACTTTTTGGCAGGAGCAGCTTGTATGAAGTGTCAAGATATACAATTCGATCTAGCAGTTTATTTCGATGATATTTTAGCGCCTGCCGATATTGCACGAATCGACCAGCACCTTGTATCGTGTCCGCTTTGTCGGGATTGCCTTGCGAATTTTCAGGATAATCGAAACGCGCTTCGTTCGGTCCGTCGAATCGTTCCGAACGATCGATTGATCGACAATATTCGGCTGGTGGTCAGAAATTCGCTGAAACCGGCTTCCCTCTCGCCATCGTTCCAGTTGCTTGAGGATCCCAGATCCTGGATCCAGGCGTGGATGATGCCCTCGCTCGTGGGATCTTTCGCCTCGCTGATATTTGGCGTGAGCTTGCTTTGGCTCGTGTTATCGCCGGCAAATCGGCCCGAACTTGTGATCGAACCCGCAATGGGGTCGTCGACAACTTACATTGCGAGTGCCAACACGAACTCACTAAGCGGGCCCGAAATCTCGCCGCTCGAGTTTGCAAACACTCGGCTTTCCGTTGCCGGCGAATCGCCGAGCGTGAATCCGCAGGGAGCATTAATTGCTCTTTCGCTCTCGTTCGTTCGCGGTGAGATGAGAGACGAAGAGGTCGTGATAGTTGCCGATGTTTTTGGTGACGGCTTGGCAAGGATCGCTGAGATCGTGGAACCGCAGCAGAGCGATGAAGCGATACTCGAACTTCGAAAGGCATTCCAGACAAACCCCGGACCTTCTCCGTTTGTACCTGCGTCGATGGACGGCCGCTCAAATTCCGTTCGAGTCGTGATGAAGTTCCAGACCGTTAATGTTCCCGTCGAAGCCCCAGGCTCCTGATCGGCTTTATACCTGACAATATTTTGTCCGCTAACGAATCGTTTCTCGTGTTTTCGCCGAACTAGAAAACAGAGGATAATTCGCTATATGGATCTATGGGACTCAGGAGCTTCTTTACTCAAATCGTTCGAGCGCTCGTCGGCCGAAGTTTTGGAATTTGTCACTCAGGCCGTGGCGGGCTCGGCTTCTAGTTTGCGAGACGGCACGGAGCATGACCCGGTTGTTCTGCCTCGTGACCTTGCCGCACATTCGAACGCGCAGACCGAATGGTGGTACTACACCGGCCACGCGGAAACGACGTCGGGGAGGCGTTTTGGTTTCGAGTTGGTGTTTTTCAAACGACGGACTGACCTTGATAACTTTTCGATCGTTCCGCTTCGTCTGATCGGCAATCCTTACTACTTTGCTCATTTCGCGATCTCTGACGTTGGAGACAAGTCGTTCAGGTATGCACATCGAAAGAGTGCGAACGGTCCACTTGACCTCCCCGCATCGGCTAACGAGCAGCATTACCATTTACGGCTTGGTGACTGGTCGGCAGCAGAATCAAATGGCCTTCACGTTCTTCGTGCAACTCTCGACGATTCGACGGTCTTTGAAGCGACTGTACGGCCAGAGAAGCCAGTGGTTTTGAATGGGGAAAACGGAGTTTCCTTTAAGGATAAGGGCGAGGCTTCCCGATATTTTTCTTACACCAGAATGTCGCTTGAGGGTGACCTGATCGTCGACGGAAACATCGAACATTTTACTGGTTCGGCCTGGATGGACCGTGAATTCGGGACTTGGGAACCAACTGAGAACCAGAAAGGTTGGGACTGGTTTTCGATCCAGCTCGATAATGGAGCTGAATTGATGTGCTATCAACTCCGTGATGGCAAGGGCAACCGCTCACCATATTCGAGTGGAACATTCGTCAAGGCCGACGGCACGTTTCACCTGCTGAAGCACGATGAATTTGAAATAACCGAACTCGGATATTGGACGAGCGAAAATTCATCAGCCAAGTATCCATCAAGATGGAAGATCGAAGTTCCTCGATTTGGTATATCGGTTTCGGTTGAACCGCATTTCGATGATCAGGAACTAGACACGCGCGGCACGACAATGATCGTTTATTGGGAAGGCAGTTGTAGTGTCGCCGGAAAGGCCGGAAAGGAAGCGGTCCGAGGAAATGCTTACGTTGAACTCGTCGGCTATGACCGTTCGCACGATAACCCAAACCTGGCGGCTTTTCTGATCGGCGGTCAGCTCAATGCTTTCAAACGGTTTTCGCAATAAACGAAGATCCTGGGAACGAAGCTTGTCGTTTCCGGGAATTTCGTTGTGATTAAGATCCGTTATTTCGATGAATCGATCTCAGCCTTCAACATTCCAGCGTACTTCGGACTGATCGCTACCAGGCGACGGTAATATTCCAACGCGACGTCTTTTTTCCCTTCACTTAGATAGGCTATCCCGACGTTGAAAAGCGCTCTGACGAAATTGGGACTAAGCTCTAGCGAACGCTTGTAAGATGCAAGCGACTTCGCCATTTGACCGTCGTCGTAATATGCTCCACCCAAAAGATAGTGCATGTCGGAATATGTCGGGTTAAGCTTTACTGCCTCCTCCAATCCGGTAACTGCTCGTTTTGTTAAACGATTTGCTTCTGCGTTTCTGCCAAGTGCACGATTTGCCCGCGAGAGGTAAAAGAACGATTCGCCATCGTCCGGCCTTATTTTAAGAGCGTTGTTGCAAGCCCCGATAGCAAGATCGTATCGCTTGAGGTCGTTGTAGGCCCGGCATAGATTCGTATAAGGCATGTACGTTTCGGGGCTGAATCGGATGCCTGCCTGAGCGGCATCAACGGCGTCCTGATGCCGATCGGCTAGGCTGTAATACCAGCTAATATCGGTATAGATCGAGCCATTCGTCGGAAAAAGACGTAAAGCTCGCCGGGCGGTATCAATTGCCTTTTCGAATTGTGCTAGAGCCCTATAACCCTCAGCAAGCTTTTGATAGGTAACATAAGCATCCGGCCGAGCAGTTACTGCACGTTCGTAGGCGGGCACTGCTTCGGCGTACTGCATTTTCAAGGTATATCCGTCCCCGACCAAAATGTGGGCGTCAGCCAACGACCGCGTTCCCCTACGAATAGCCTCCTCGGCTGATGCGATCTGCAGATCAATGTTGCCGAGCTGTGCATGCGATTGGGCAAGGCGAAAATGCACTTCTGCATTTCCCGGATTGCTCTGAACATAACGGCCATAGGCATCTATCGCATCTTTGTATACTTCTTTTCCGAACGAAATATCGCCTAACGCTAACAAGAAATCCAGATTGTTTGGATCAATCAACAGCCCGCTCCGTACGTCGCTCAGGGCATTATCAAAATCTTTCTTTCCAAAATGGATTCGCCAACGAACCAAATAAATTTCCAGTGGCTTGTTGTAACCTTTTTCGATCGCTGAGTTCAGATCTGGCAGCGCCATTTCGTGCTCTTCGAGATAGAAATGCGCAAGGCCCTTCCAAAATCGTGGATTTGGTGCGTTCGGCGTGAGAACGATCGCCTGTGCGTATTGGTCGATAGCGTTTCGATAGTTCTTCTGTCTAAACAGTTTATCGCCTTCCGCAGATAACTGTTGTGCCCTTCGTTCATTACGGCGATTCTGGGCCTGACCAATATCTGCAAACAGAAAGATCACACAAGCCAGAGCCACTATCCCTGAAACAATTTTCGATCGTTCGTAGTTCATATCGCATTCACTCCTGATCATTGAAGCGGTGTCCTTCTCGGTGTCGGCCTCGGAAGCGGTGTTGTCGGTGGCCGCGTTGGTCCGGGAACCGGCCTGGTCGGTGTCGGTCTCGGACCGGTCGGCCCAGGTCGAGGTCCTGGCCCCGTTGGCGCTTCTGTAGGCGCCGGAGTTACCGTCGGCTCAATTGTCGGCGACGGACTCGGTGTAACGGATGGTGACGGCGACGGTTCTTCTGTCGGCGATGGAGATGGAACTGGCGTCTCCTCCGGTGTTGGTGTCGGCGTAGGCTCCGTGGTTACCGCAACGTAATTCATGTAATACCAAACGCCCGCAACGGCACCTGTACCGATCAAAACAAGCAAAACCAAGCCTGCCAAAATGCCAATTGCTTTCCTCGAGCCGCTTTTCTTCTTTGAAGCGGGTGAACCTACGGCCGCAGTAGCCGGCGCCACAGAAGCAGAATTCGACTCACCCGCATTAGACCGAGATGAGTCCGCCAACTCGTCGCCGCTGGTTTCTACGGTTTGGAAGCCGGCGGGCTGTTCTTCGGGAGAATAACCGTCGTACTCTGCACCTGAGCCAACGGATGCAGGATCAAAGGCGATAATTGGAACAGTTGAATTCGGCTCAGAATGTAAGGGGTCGCTATACGGGTCGCCGCTTTCCGATGAACCCGCCGAATATGCATTGGTCATCCCGAAATCAGGCAACACCGCTTCGGCTTCGATCACGTCCGGCTCCGAAACAACGTCTTCGGCGACATCAGGCGTATAAGAAACCGCTCCGGGAATGAACACTTCGGTCTTGATTCCGGCCTGCATCGGATGGTCCTGGGACACCAAGGGTTCGGGAAACTGATCCAAAACTAACGTGGCACCAAAATCGGGTTCTAGTGCTTCTACCGGTTCAATGGGAGCCGAGCCGAAGGGCTCCGAGTTTCCTGTTGCTGGGGTCGAATCACCAGAAACGTTCGGTTGAACGCCACCGGAGATCACCACGGTCTTGGCCGACATCGCATTCTGCATGTCGCTATATGCCCGGCGCAAGGTCTTCTGCATCTCTCTTGCTGTCTCAAATCGCCGATCCTGGCTAACTTCCATACCGCGAATGATGACAGAAGAGATATCCTGTGGCACTTCGGAATTGATCTCATTGATCGGTTGAACCGGATCGGGCAATCCGTTGAGCATTTTGTCGGCGCGCGAAAGAGCGTCGACAGGGACGCTATTCGTCAAGAGCTGATATAACGTTGCCGAGAGCGAATAAAGATCGCTCTTTGCACTCGTCCCGATCCCGCGGATCTGCTCCATTGGCGCGTAATGCGGGGTATAACCAACTACGCTGCCGGTGCTGCCGGTCGAGTTCGGACCAAGATTAGTTTGGCCGCTTGAACTCTTCGACAGTCCGAAATCAAGCAAAACTATATGATTTTCATCAGTGAGCTTGAGGTTCTGCGGTTTTATATCGCGATGAATGATAGGTGGTTCGTGCGAGTGCAAATAGGAAAGAGCATCCAAAAGCTGGTCTGCCCAAAACATTACCCAACTTACAGGGAAGGGTTTTTGAGCGGCCTCGATCCTTTTCGAAAGATCGTCGCCCGAAATATGTTCCATGACCAGGAACTGTTCATCACCTTCGCCAAAGTGATCACTCACCTTCGGCAAAACTGGGTGCCGCATTCGAGCCAAAACTCGAGCTTCCCTTTCAAAAGCGCTTCCGAGTGCTTCATCGCCCGCGAAAAAGGTCCGTTTTAACGCGATCGCACTTCCAAGTCTCTGATCGACAGCCAGGTATACTTCACCCATCCCACCTTTACCGATGAGCTGGACGATCAAATAACGATTCTGGATCAAAGTGTTTTGAGCGAGAGGTTTCATTTATTATACGTTTTGACGGATGATGGTGCCGAGCAAGAAATGACAGGCGATATTGTCTAATAATTTACGAGAAACTTCAATAGTCAGCGTGCCACGATCATGCTCTGCAAGTTTATAATTGCGATTTAAATGAATCGCCGAGAGGTATTGGGGGGCGAATTCCCACTAGGGCACCGCACCCTTGTGCTGCCAACAAAAACCTTTGATCTTAACTCGTCGTGTGCAAGCCGTACCTTTCTTTGTCGGGGCTCCGCACAAATAAACTTCTTCGGGCGATCCTTTTGTTGCTAAGTTATTTTGATCAGCGCTATTTGTTATAGCGTTTCGGTCCTGCTGCTTCGGTAGTACGGCACCTTGCGGAGTAACATCTACCTTGGGCTCCAATTCCTTTCCCTTTCCATCAGAAACGAAAACTCTTGCTGGCGGAGCAACACTTTGAAGTTGATTACTTGCCTTACCTGGCGTAAACGCCGTTGCAGCAAAACCAACCACCAGGATCGGAACCAGCATGATCGAGAAACGATTGGCCATGTCGAAAACCTGATGTTTCGTCGAACATAGGTCGCAGAACTGGCGGCTGTGCCAGAACTTCCATTCGGCCGTAATGATTTTTTCGCCGCACTCGCTGCAAAACTTAGGTTGATACCACATTCCTGAACGCCTATCGAAAATGAAAATGAATAATGTGACTTAGACTCGCACATTATAGCTCAGCTTTCGCTCAACGTTAAGGGAAAGTGAGACAACCGAATTTCGACAAAAAGCGTCTGATTGATAACATTCCTATATGCCTTTTTTTCGAGCACTCACCTTATTTTTTTGCCTGATCGCGCTGATGACCGTTGTACATGCTCAAGATGACGATCCGATCAAGGTCGATTCATCTGTTGTGCGTGTAAATGTCGGCGTTGTCGATCAGCGTGGCCGGCCTATCGTTAATTTAAATCAGAGCAACTTTTCCATTTCTGAAGATGGCGAGAAGCAAGCTATCTCACGCTTTGAAACTTCGACCGCACCGTTTAGCGTTGTCATGCTGCTCGATATGAGCGGTTCGACAAAGAGCTTTCGACAGAATATCCGCCTTTCTGCTGCTCGGTTTCTTGATGCACTCGCGCCCGACGATCGAGTTGCTGTTGTCGAATTTTACACAAAGATTAGGCTTTTGAACGATTTCACGAACAATAGAATGACCGCAGCCCAATCCATCGGATTGGCGAATGGCCAAGGCGACACCGACCTTTATAAAGCGATCGAATTTTCGCTTGATCGGCTTTCTCGTGAACGCTCAAGACGAAAAGCGATCGTCGTCCTGACCGACGGCGTCGATACCGCTTCGCAGAAGCTCGACCGCGGCGTCCTGGAAAAGACCTCTGACGAACAAGTTTTGACTGTTCTACAGCCTGATGCAAATGACGCTCTAAAAAGGATGCTGAATCGCGCCGACGAGCAAGGTGTTACGATCTATCCCTTAGCACTGCCGACCGGTGATCCCGCCAGGCTCGCCGATCCGACACCAAGGCAAGTCGCCCTTTATTCGGCGGCCAGAAACCGGCTCCAGTTGATCGCCGACAGAACCGGCGGCACATTGAACGCCATCCGACGCCTAGAAGAAATGGGTCTTCTTTACGCTCAAGTCGCCGCAGACCTTCGAACGTTGTACACGATCGAGTATGAACCCGTGAATCTAAAGAAGGATGGAAAGTGGCGTACGATAAAGGTGGAAGTTTCCGAACCCGATCTTATCGCCCGCTCACGTCAAGGATATTTCGCCCGGTAAGCCTTAAACCGTCAGCAAGTTTGAAAGGTTGCTTGACAGCTTTGCGACCGCGTTTGTATTCTATGTGTTCGCTTTCGCGCACCCGTAGCTCAGCTGGATAGAGTACTTGACTACGAATCAAGGGGTCGCATGTTCGAATCATGCCGGGTGTACCAATGTTTGCAAGGGTTTGCGGGTTTTCCGTGAGCCTTTCTTTTTTGCCGTTGCACACATAGTGCACACGAACTCAAAAAACGCATTAAGGTTAAGGCGTCCGGCGTGATCTGTTCTCGCTCGTGTGGGAAAAGAAAAGGCGTTAAAATTGCCGCCTAGAAAGGATGGGTAATCCCATTTCCTGAATTGTACAACTCAGTCTGTTCACCGCTTGTTAATACCCGCTTCCAGACGCCGACCTCATCTATTAACCCGTCAAAATTTGCATCGTCGTTTGCGCCGCCGATCTGAAATGGATTCAACTGATTCCAGGAACCGATACTATCGGCTTTTGTGACAGCCGTCGCATTGTTAATGTTTACGAAGAATTGGTCTGCGGTTGCGTCATAACCAAACACGAAAAAATACCACGTCGCTGTAGACAAGGTGACCCCCCACGATAACTTATCAAATGACGTATCGACCGAGTTGGCCCAATACAAAGTAGGGTCACCATTGTCGAGCCTAAGCATATACTCCTTCAAAGTCCCGTCGTTGCCGCCTGTGCGTTTCGTGATAATTTGCTGAGTTACCGCCGTACTTGTTATACGAAACCACCCGGCAATTGTATAACTCACGTTGTCGCCCATTGAAAGGTCAGCATTATCAGCGATGTTAAGATCTTCCACGTTCGCCGCGACGAACTCTGCCGCGTTGCCGACCTTGCCCGCAGCGGATGTGACCGTGTTACGATCTGCGAGGTCATTTGACCCAACGCTATCAAACCGCGTTCCGCTTGCTTCATTCAATTTCCAATACGCTATGAGACTCGTATTGAGCGAATTAAGACCACTAAATCTATAAGGATTTATTATGAAACTCATTTTGAAACGCCTCCTAGACTGACTGACGAAGCAGATACGCACACGCCCTTTCAAGTCGAACCAGTCGTTCGGTAGCTGTGCCCGTGCCGTTTTTTAACGCCGTGTAGACGGTTCGAATCTGCTCAAGTGCTGCCGCGTCCGTCGCCTGTTGCTGTT
>JBBSKW010000131.1:0-9290 GCA_038256005.1 Pyrinomonadales bacterium | reverse complement strand
CGTTGCAATGTCTTCCTGAGCGAACGGCGATTGGCCCTCGCGAATACGCACCGAATCGAACATCGAACCGGAAGCGTACGGATCTTTCAGTTCAAGAGATTCGTTAGGCATGCCGATCATCATTTCCTCGACAGGCTTTTCCGCAGTGGTCACCTGTTCCGCATCGATGGCAGGAACGGGCTCATTCTTTGCCAGTTCGATCTCCGGTTCGACTGATGCTTCCTTATCTATAGGTACTGATCCAAATTCGGGGTCGGAGCGAAGGTCTACGACCTCGCCGGGCGTTCCCAACGTTTCGGGTTCCTTGCTAACTTCGGGAGCAGGAACTTCCGCCAATGTAAACTCTACCGACTCGGCCGCAGCATATTCCGCAGTTTTTCGAAACTCAACGTTCCTGCTCGTTGTCGGCGGTTCGCTCGCAATGATCGAAGGCGGCACTGAGTATGAAGGTTCTGCGGTACTTGGTTCGTCGATCCATTCAGGTTCCGAAGTAACGACAGTTTCAGTGTTAGAACTATCAGCACTCTCACTATTTGATGTTGGTAGATCGTTAGACGCTGCAAGAACCTCGATAGCAAGCTGCCTTGCTTCCTCGGGTTTCATCATCAGCGTACTGTCCATTTCGTCGTCGATCGGGCTCGCATCGCTGCCAACTTCGATCGGAACCGGAGCTTCCGCCCTCTGAAGGCTTATGCCGCAGTAAGGACAGAAAATATCATGTTCCGCGACGTCAGAGCCGCATTCGTGACATAAAAGCATCGTTTAATCTAATTGATCTTGAACCTTAAAAATGTTTTGCCGACAATGATCTCATCGCCGTCGGTCAAGACCTGAGGCGAACCCGGCAAAAGCCGTCGTCCGCGATTTACGAACGTCCCATTGGTCGAGCCCAGGTCCTCTATATAATAAGAAGAGTCCCGGTTTAGGATACGTGCATGACGCCGCGAGATCTTTGCATCGGGGTCGAACGCATCAAGGTCGACATCGGGAAATATTCCGTTGTCTGCGTCCCAACGGCCAATGTTTGATTCTGTTTCGGAAAGCTCAAATTCAGTATTGGCTGCATCGCCTCGTTCGATTATCAATTTCGCGGTAGGGCCGTCGGAGTTTGCGAGTTGTGAGGGTTCCGGGACGCTGAGTGCTTTGTTCTCCTCTACCAGCGGCGGAATCCCGATCGAGGTCACCTGCGAACTGACCACGTTGCTCACCGATGAGGGAACACGGAAGTTTGGTTCCGATGGCGGCCGAATCGGCGACGCCTGCGGTTCGGCGACAAGCCGCGTTCCGCATTCATTGCAAAATCGCGAAGTATCCAAATTCTGGTTACCGCAGGACGGACAATTTATCATCTCTAGTTATTTCCGGGTATCGGCACAGTCTGCACAACCTCGTTAGTTTACCCTTAACGGAGCCGTTCGTAAATCCTAGAACGGCCTCAGTTGAACGTCAACCTACTAACGATTAGAACCATTGATAACATTCAGTTTTTTGAAACAATGGACAAAATGGTGTCGTATAACGGGCTTGACGTCATATAGCCAATGATTTTGCTGTATCATTGGAAACGAAACCATCAATCGAAAACGAGGAATACATAAAATTATGGCAATGAGCCGTAAGAAAAAAATCATTATCGGGGCCGTTGCCGCTGTTGTTCTTCTTGCAGTCGTTATCGGCGGAGTCTTGGCAACGCGAAAGGATGTTCCCGAGGTCACGACAGTGAAGATCGAGGTGCGTCCTGAGCTCCGATCGACCGTGACATCTTCGGGCGAGGTGCGTCCGATCCAGTTCATGAACCTCACGAGTGAAGTCCAGGGCCGGATCGAGGACATTATGGTCAAGGAAGGCGATAAGGTCGAAAAAGGCCAGCCGCTTGTAAGGCTTGATCCAAACCAGCTTGAATCCAGCACCGACGCCCAGTTGGCTGCGTTTCAGTCGGCCCAGACACAGATCACCTCTGCCGAAAACCAACGTGCTCAAGCCAACCAACAGCTAAACGTTGCACAGATCGCGGTCGAATCAGCTCGTCAAGGTGTGGTCACAGCACAGACCGAAGTTGACCGGGCTCAGGTCGAGTTTACAGCAGCCAATCGTGAGTTGAAGCGAACCGAAAGCCTTCTCGAAAGCGGAGTGATCTCTCGACAGGAATTTGATACGGCACAGGATCGGGTCTCGAACGCTCAAGTTGCAGTGAAAACGTCGAGAGAACGACTTGAATCCCAACGCATTTCCGTCCGCGACGCATCTGCTCGGGTAAAGCAGCAGGAAGTTGTGATACGCGATGCGGCGAATGCTATCGCTCGTGCGAATGACAACGTGAATCAGCAATCCGCCATTCTTCGCGGCCAGCGAAATCAGCTTGAAAAAACTCTCCAGGTTGCACCGATAAGCGGCATTGTCGCTGAGATCCCATCAAAGGTCGGCACATTCGCAGTTGCGAGCCTTTCATCAACCGCTTTGATGACCATTGCCGATATGTCGACTGTTAACATTGAAGTAAAGGTTGACGAGACTGAGATCGACAAAGTTGCCGTCGGGCAAAAGGCTAAGATCAAGGTTGACGCTCTAGGCGAACAGGAGATCGAAGGCGAGGTCAAGCAAAAGACGCCGCTTGCCCTTGGTAAATCCGCAACGACCGGCGGTCTTTCCACTCAGATCAACGTTCAGGAAGCCAAAGAATTTCGTGTGGTGATCGAGCTGGTTAATCTTTCTGAGGACGTGAGGGCGTCGCTCAGACCCGGTATGAGTGCAACGGCAACTATAACGACGAACATCGTGCAAAACGTGATCGCCGTTCCGCTCCAAGCGATCGTCACCAAAAAACCGGATGCGTCGCCTTCTCCGACTATAAAGGGCGACTCTCCAGAAACGGCAGACAAACCAAAACCGATCGAAGGCGTTTACGTTCTTGACGGAAATAAGGTCAAGTTCTATCCGGTCGAAAAAGGCATAACCGGTGAATCAGATATCCAAATAATCTCAGGATTGTCTGCGGATCAGGAAGTGATAATCGGGCCGAGCCGTATATTGAATACCTTGAAGGATGACAGCATCGTCAAGAAACAGGTCAAAAAAGAAGGCGGCGGAGCCTAATCGATCTGAATATGTACAGATTCATGGAAAACGAAAATGGAAGCGGTACGGCAGTAGCCGAGGAAGTTGCGGTTTCGACCGATGCTGGTCCGAGAGCTTTGATCTCGATGCATGACATCTGGAAGACGTATCAAATGGGCGTTGAAGAACTCCACGCTCTTCAGGGAGTTTCGTTCGAAGTTCAAAAAGGCGAATATCTTGCGATCATTGGTCCGTCAGGTTCAGGTAAATCGACGCTGATGAATCTTATCGGCTGTCTTGATTCGCCAACCCAAGGCCAATATTGGATCAACGGAAATCGTGTATCGGAAATGACCGACGACGAACTCGCACGTATTCGAAATAAAGAGATCGGCTTCGTTTTTCAAACGTTCAATCTCCTCGCGCGTGCTACGGCTTTGCACAACGTCGAACTTCCGCTCATTTATGCAGGAATGCGTGCGGGCGAACGGCATGATAAGGCACAGGCCGCACTAGAATCCGTCGAACTTGGCGACCGCGTAATGCATAAGCCGAACGAACTCTCGGGCGGACAACGGCAGCGTGTCGCGATCGCTCGTGCACTTGTTAATCATCCATCGATCCTGCTGGCCGATGAGCCGACCGGAGCACTCGATTCGAAGACCAGCGTCGAGATCATGGCACTATTTGAGAAGCTCCACGCCGAAGGAAATACAATAATCGTCGTCACCCACGAACACGAAGTCGCCGAACGTGCCCACCGTATTATTTCGATCCGCGATGGGAATATCGAGAAAGACGAAAGAATAAAATAGAATACGTCCCCTTTTTTTAGTTTAGGAACGGTTGCTCATCTGGGCAGCCGTTTTTGTTTGCAAATCTTTACTAACGGAAGTACGCCCAATTGACGATCGTTGACGTATACTATCGATTAACGGACATGAATCTTGCCGAAACGCTAAAACTAGCACTTGCTTCGATCATGGCTCATAAGCTGCGTTCGTTTTTAACGCTGCTTGGGATGATCATCGGAATGACGGCGTTCATGGTAGTTCTTTCGCTGCTACAGGGATTTAACGGCTACGTTGATGAAAAGATCGCCGGTATCGGTTCGAATTCATTTACAATTCAGCGTTTCAACCCTTTCGAAGATTTCAAAGATACGGACACGATCGCCGCCGCTCAACGACGCAACAAGGAACTCAGTTTTGATGAGCTAGATTTCATTAAGGAACGTGCTCAACTTATCGACAAAATCGGTGCCAAAGCTGGAAATACTTCTCGGAGCATTCGCGTCGGTAGCGAATCGCTCGAAGATGTTGGCATCACCGGTGTTGAGCCGATAATGGGCGAGATAGAAAATGTCGACATTGCTGTCGGCCGGTATTTTTCAGCCCCCGAAAACAACAACTCGACACGCGTCGCCTATATTGGTGCTGACATTTCAACAAAACTTTTCCCGGCCGGGGATGCTCTCGGCAACGAGATCTCGATCTCCGGAATTCCCTATCGAGTTATCGGAATCGCCGTCGCGAAAGGTTCAATCTTTGGCATGCCGCAGGACACCTTTATCCAGGTCCCGATAAAGACTTTCTCGTCAAACTTCGGCGGACTCCGCTGGAATCGCGCACCCGTGTTTGTCGCGACCGCAAAGTCAGGCGTGAAAATTGCAGATGCGGTCGACGAAGTTCGAACGTTGATGCGGATAAAGCGGAAACTGGCTTACGATGAAAAGGATAATTTCGGTATCGTAACGCCGGATGCGATCAGCGGACTCCGCGATAGCATTTTCGGAACGATCTCGATCGTTATTCTATTCGTTCCGGCAATTGCCCTATTTGTCGGTGCTATCGTGATCATGAACATCATGCTGGTCGCTGTGACGGAACGCACAAAAGAGATCGGCATCCGCAAATCGTTGGGAGCAAAACAAAAGGACATTCTCCGACAGTTCCTGTTTGAATCAGGGCTGCTTTCCGCGATCGGCGGATTGATCGGGCTTACACTCGCGATCATCATTGGCCAGATCATAACAGCCTTCGTATTTCCAACTCGCATACCTTGGTGGGCTGCGGCTCTTGCGATCGGCGTCTCCGCAGGCGTGGGAATTCTCGCCGGGCTGTTTCCTGCATGGAAGGCCGCGCGATTAGACCCGATCGAAGCCTTGAGGGCAGATTAAGATGAGCGTAGCAACCAGTAGATTTTACGAGAACCTGAAAATGGCGTTGGACACGTTGCGAGGGAATAAACTGCGCTCGTTTCTGACGATCATCGGCGTCGTCGTAGGTGTTATCACTGTAATGCTGATCTCATCGCTTATTTCCGGCATCACGATGGCGGTTGAGCAACAAGTCAAATCATTTGGTACTCGCTCGATCTTTGTCTATAAGTACGAGATCGGCATCAGTTTTGGGCGCCGGTCGCGTGAGGAGCGCATGCGGCCGAACCTTGAGCTTGAGGATGCTTTGGCTCTTCGCCAATTATCTGAAGTTGAAACCTCGGTTCCGTTTCTAAATGTCTCCAGCGGTTTCTTTGGCAACAGGACCGTCGTATCGTCAAAAGGAAAACAAACTTCCAACATTCGGTTGAGCGGCACGTTGCCGGAAATCGAAAAGTCTGAAACTGAAATAGTGGTCGAAGGCCGTTGGTTTACTCAGGCCGAAGTGGAGAACAAGAAGGACGTTTGCCTGATCGGTTCGACAGTAAAGGAGACATTTTTTCCTTACGAATCGCCTATTGGTCAGAAACTAGATATCAACGGTCGCGAGTTCCTAGTCGTCGGCCAACTAGAGAAGAAAGAACAATTGCTTGGCGGCGGTGGTGGAAATAACGATGAGAGCAATACGATCTTTATGCCGTTCGATTCGGCTCTTCGAATTAAACCGAATGCCGACGATATCTTCATTCTTGCCATTGCGAAACCCGGCCGACTCCAAGAGGCCCGCGATCAGATAGAGGACCTGCTCCGAGTTCGACGGCAAGTTTCCTACGGTCAGAAGAACAATTTCGCGACAGCTACCGCAGACAGTATCATCGATCAATTTCAATCTATTATTGCCTCGACCGCTATCGCGATGGTCGTTATCTCTTCTATTGGATTATTAATAGGTGGGATCGGTGTAATGAATATAATGCTGGTTTCCGTCACCGAACGTACTCGCGAGATCGGAATTCGCAAGGCCATTGGTGCGAAACAGAGCGATATAATGATGCAGTTTTTGATCGAGGCAGGTACGCTGACAGGCTTTGGCGGATTGCTTGGGCTTGCGATCGGTTGGGTGCTAACATTGCTTATCTCGCTCGTCTTCCCGTCCTATGTGCCGTACTGGGCACCGCCGCTCGGTTTCTTTGCCAGCGTTGGAATTGGTTTGATTTTCGGGCTGTTCCCCGCATGGAAAGCAGCCCGTTTAGATCCGATCGAATCACTCAGGTACGAGTAATTTCTAGCTGATAAACGACGGGAACAACAGTGCCAACGTAACTCCAAAAACGAAAATAATGCCGTAAGCGATCAGCGCGCCCGACCATGCTGTCGACGAGGAAACGCGATCACCTCCGTTCTTCAAACCTGTGGCGTTCAACCATATCCAATAGAACATCAGCAGACTCAAGCTTGCCAATATTGTATAGATCACCGGATTTTCGGCCGACGAAACAAGAAAACTGAGATTGTCCTGGATCAGCGACGACTGTCCCAAGATGGGATGGATCTCTGACGGATCCTTAAGATACAGCACTATCGTATTCAATATAAATCGTATGACGGCCACCGGAAACGCTGCATAAACAGCGATCGAGAATGCTTGCCAATAATATATCGAGCCGCCAAAAGCTGTTACCACCAAAAAGAACAAGAGGGCGAGCAAAGCAAACATAACTACAGACCCGGCAAAAGTTGAAAAGGCACCGAAGGCTCGTTTCACCGGATCCTTCGCATCAGCGATCCCCTGTGCACGTCCTGATTCGATCTGCCTTTTTGCTTCGTCGTTCATCATCGGCATTTCGAGCGTCTTGTCTATGGAGTAATTGGCTACGCGCTCGACGGTAAGGCGTTCAAGGAATAGATTGCTATAGGTGACCGAAAGCAGGGTCATTATCAAAATAGCGACTAGCCATTTGGGATTCTTTCTCAATGCCTGAAAGGTCTCCGAGGGCGAAAAGAAGATGTTCAGCAGCGTAGACGGAGTTGACATCTCCGAGCCCTCGACCGGAACTCGATTGATGAAACTCATGCCGATAACAACGCCGCCGAATAAGATCATCCCGACGCCGGTTCCGGTAAGGCCGGGCACGACATTCAAAATGCTCAGGACTGCGATAAGTAGACCCACTGCAGCGAAAACGACACCCGCGATTAAGTTCATTTGTTTCCTCGTTTTGGTTGGTTTTCTAAACTAAAGCTTGAACGGTCTTACGAAACCATAAGGGCTTCTGTTTCGTGTTTTTTATTGTCCTTTGTTGCGACTTCGTAACCATCAATACGAATACAGGCCGCGAAATGGCCGGTCTTGATCTCGCGAAGCTCGGGGTCGATCTTCGAACATTCATCGATTGCGATCGGGCACCGTGTGCGGAACCGGCAGCCCGAAGGTGGATTGATCGGTGTCGGGACGTCGCCCTTCAACACGATACGCTCGCGCTTGATCTTGGGGTCGGGCACTGGAATCGCCGAAAGCAGTGCCTTTGTGTATGGATGGAGCGGATCTTCGTAAAGCTCGACCGAATCGGATATCTCGACGATCTTTCCCAGATACATAACCGCGACGCGGTTCGAAATATGCTCAACGACGGCAAGGCCGTGTGAAATGAAAAGATAAGTCAGGCCGAACTCCTGCTGCAGATCTTGCAAAAGATTAACGACCTGTGCCTGGACAGAAACGTCCAAAGCCGAAACAGGTTCGTCGCAGATTATCAGCTTTGGATTTAGTGCTAACGCACGTGCAATACCGATTCGTTGTCGCTGTCCGCCCGAAAATTCGTGCGCATATCGGTCCATGTATTTCGGATCGAGCCCGACCTTTGAAAGCAGATCGGCGACTCGGTCCTTTTGTTCGGCCTTGCTACCAACGCCATGTATCTTCAGCGGTTCGGAAACGATCGACCGAATGCTCAAACGAGGATTCAGGCTTGAATACGGATCCTGAAAAATGATCTGCATTTCCCGCCGCAGCAACTGCATCTCGCGATTTGGCAGGCCGACGATGTTCTTGCCTTCAAAAATCACATCGCCGCTCGTCGGTTCGTGCAGCCGCAGCAAGCATTTCCCGACCGTAGATTTTCCGCAGCCTGATTCACCAACAAGTCCGAGCGTCTCGCCGAATATAATGTCGAACGAAACACCATCAACCGCCCGAACAACATCATCGCTGTTCTCGACCGGAAAATGCTTCACGAGGTCTCTGACCTCTAGAAGCCGTATCTTTTGTTGTGTAACGGCTGATTCCATTCAAACTTACGCGGCCAGCGTCTGAACCAGAGCCGGATCGTGAAGTACGCATCGAACCTTTATATCCCCAGAAAGATCATAAAGCGGTATCGATTCCCTAGAACATCTTTCAAGACGAAATTCACACCTTGGCTCGAAATGACATCCGGGCGGCAGATCGGTCGGGCTTGGAACGGTTCCGTCGATCGTCTGCAAACGCAGATCTCGCGCGATATTCGCGGCTGTTAATTTTGGCACAGATCGCAGCAAACCTTGCGTGTATGGGTGTTTAGGTGTTTCGAACAATTCTCCGACGTCTGATTCCTCAACGATCTTTCCGGTATACATAACGCAAACGCGGTCTGCCACGTCGGCAACGACACCAAGATCGTGCGTGATAAGCAGCACAGCGAGTTTTCGCGTTTTCCGCAATTCATCCAACAGTTCGAGTATCTGTGCCTGAATTGTCACATCCAAAGCGGTCGTCGGTTCGTCGGCGATCAAAAGTTCGGGGTCGCATGCCAGTGCCATTGCGATCATCACACGCTGCCGCATTCCACCTGAAAGCTGGTGCGGATAATCATCAACACGCCGCTCCGGCGAAGGTATCGCCACCTCACGCATCGCCTCGATCGCCGCTGCTTTTGCCGCCTTTTTATCCAACTTTCGATGTAATCTCAACGCTTCCGCGATCTGCTCGCCCACCTTATATACAGGATTCAAGGACGTCATCGGGTCCTGAAAGATCATCGCGGGCGGTTCCATAAAGTTCAAGGGCGAAGAGCTGACGACCGCCACCGAAGACCGTCTG
>JBBSKW010000130.1:0-9309 GCA_038256005.1 Pyrinomonadales bacterium | reverse complement strand
TCGTTCGGGACAACTACAACTTCGCCCTCTTCCGCCGTTACGGAAAACCTTATGCCGGTCTTCCACTGGTTGGTCAGCGGCAGTTTTACCTTTTGATCGATATGGCGTTTCAAGAATCTTGCCCCGTATGCTGGGCTGAAACCTTTCTCGGTCAAAAGGTCGATCGCCGCATCGGTTACGTCGACAAACTTTCCTTGCCGCTCCATGTTTCGCTGCATTTTGGCGACATAAAGCTTTGCGATCTCGCGAACCTCGTCCATCGTCAACGGCGAAAATACTATTATCTCGTCGATTCGATTTCTGAATTCTGGTGTGAACCGCGTTTCGGCGGCCTTCATCGCCTCACCTTTTATCTGTTTTATATCGCCGAGCGATTTCTGGCCGAAGCCAAGCGGTTTTTCGTAACGCTTGAAATTCTCCGAACCAAGGTTCGAGGTCATGATAACTATCGCGTCAGAAAGATAAACTTTCTTGCCGCGGCCGTCGGTGATCCAGCCTTCGTCAAAAGCCTGGAGGAAAATATTCATCAAGTACGGCGAGGCCTTTTCGACTTCATCGAGCAAAAGCACCGTGTACGGATTGTCTCGAAGCTGTTCTGTCAAAATTCCGCCGCGTTCGCTGCCGACTATGCCTCGCGGCATTCCGATCAGCTTCTCAATGCCAATCGTTCCGTCACCGTATTCACTCATGTCGATACGGACCATTTTGCTTTCGTCGCCGAACATGAACTCTGCAACCGCTTTCGCAAGTTCGGTTTTTCCAACACCCGTTGGTCCTAAGAACAACAGAACGCCGTCGGGTGCATAGTGGTTATCTTTTAGCGGACCTTTGTTCAAGCGGAGCCTTTCGGCCACCGCTCGAACCGCATCTTTTTGCCCGATAACTCGCTTGCCAAGTTCCGGTTCCATCTGCGAAAACCGATCAGAGGTCTCGCGATAGATCATATCCTTCGGAATTCGCGATTCCTGAGAAATAACCTCGATGATATGTTCTGGCCTGACGATCAGGTGTTCGGGCTCGTTGATCTCAACCTTTACCGATGCCGTGTCGAGCCAGCCGATCGCTTTATCCGGAAGATGGAGATTGCGAATATACTTCGGTGACATCTCTAACGCCGTGTCGATCGCCTCATCAGAGATCGTTACCGAATAATTCTTTTCAAGCCGTGGCCTTAAGCCGAACAAGATCTGTTTCGTCTGATCGATCGTCGGTTCTTCAACCTTAACCAATCTAAAGCGACGCGAAAGAGCTTCGTCCTCGCCAATGTACTCCTTGTACTCGGTTATCGTCGTCGCACCGATTATTCGCAGTTCGCCGCGAGCCAGCGAAGATTTGAACATGTTCGCCGCATCCGAGGTCGTTCCCATCGCGGCACCCGCGCCGATGATCGTATGAGCCTCGTCGATAAACAGAATGATGTTGTCCTTTTCCTTTACTTCATCGATGATGCCCTTGATCCGCTCTTCAAACATACCGCGAAGCATCGTTCCGGCGACTAAGCCTCCCATCTGAAGTTGTACGATATGCGAATCGCGAAGCCGAGCCGGAACCTTTTCAGGTTCGAGCTCGATTAGGCGTGCTAACCCTTCGACAACAGCCGTCTTGCCCACGCCGGGCTCGCCAACGAGCATTGGAGAATTCGATCGCTCGCGGTGCGAAAGGATCTCGATCATTTGAAGGATCTCTTTTTCGCGGCCGATGGTCGGCGGGAACTTGTCCTGCCGTGCCAGCTTGTTCATCGAAACACCAAAGTGGCGAAGAAAGCTCGGCAGTTCATATTTTTGCCGAACGCGTTCTTCTTCTTTTTCGCGCTTGCGAATTCGCGTCCGCGCGGTCTGTGCGACCTCGTCCGACGGCACGCCGAGATTCTGCAATACGTCGTTCAAAATGCTGCGTTCGTCATTCGACAACACGTAGAAAATATCGCTGCCGTCGATCACGCGGCGGCCCTGCGAACGGGCACGGTCCATCGCCCGTTTGAAAAGCTCGGTCGTCTCAGGCGCGATGCGAAAACCCTTTCCGGTATGCTGCCGGCCGGTCTCCATTCGCTTTTCGATCAGCAATTTTACCGAACGCGGATCTACCGCCAGATCACGCATTGTTGCATTGAATAATTCGTCCTCTTCGCTCGCTATCGCGTGGAGAACGTGCTCGATCGAAACATAGTTTTGATCGTGCTTTTTCGAAGCATCAAGCGCGAGTTCGAGCACGCGCCGTCCGCTTTCGCTAAACTTGTCCTTATAAGCATCTATATCTGCCATATTATTTCCTACGCCAAATTACTACGCATGAATAAAGCTAACCGTCCCGCGAAGCTAACTCTCCTTATACATAATACCACTTCGTTCAACACCGCGGAAATAGTTTCATTTGGATTGTGACAGGTCGGCCGAAGGTCATCTTGAACTGTGTTAAATAATCGGCGAAGCATCCCGGCCTTCTGATTTGCTGAACGAAGAAGTTTATCCATGAATCCATTTTGACTTCGTCAATCTGTTCTCCCAGCCGGTTCATGCAGAAATTAAAAGTAAGTATCCTTAGTGAAAAATTTTTCTTGACTTTTCGTCGGGGGGGGGGGGAGGGTACGATTTTCAACCATCACATGGGTACCTTTATTTCGCGTAAATTTAGAAGGAGAACAATATGACAAAACTATCACGGATTTGGTCGAGTCGATTAATTGCAGTCATTACCTTGATCGGCGTCACTGGAATTTCAGGCTTCGCTTCGACGGTTAGCCATTCTCACGACGAGGTTGGTCACGGGCACAAAGCGGCTCACGCTCAAGCTAACGTGAAAAAGCTAGATGGGAACGTAGATGCGAAAGTTAAGATGGAAGTGAAGTAGGTACAGTTGTCCGAAGGGAGGGCTGCTTTACAAACTGTCTGGCGAATAGTGTCCCACCTGAGACTATTCTTCAGTGTGCCGAAGCCTGCTCCAACCTACAGGTGCCCAATTGTGCATTATGTCTTGGCATTGGTGTGCTCGTCGTATATAACTGTTGGGTGCGTTGTGGCGAAGCGCCAGAAGCTCCTCAAGAAGTGGAATAAGAATTGGAGACAGGAACATGCGAAAGTATCTATTTTTCTTTGCCTCGCTCGTGATTGTAGTTTCAATGAATTCAAGATCTTTTGGTCAAGACGAGATGGAGGCTCCTACAGAATATTTTGTTGCCAACCAGGAACTCAATGAGGTAATTGCGAACTCGGAGAAATTGATCGATCTCAAGAAACGCGTGCGCATTCAATCAATGGCAGCAAGCCTTCGATGGCACGTTGATTCTGCGGCCGCACGTGACTTTTTTCTGAGAATTTGGGCGACGATTGATAAGAATACTGACGATGGTTCTTATGAAGAAGAAGATGCTCGAATCGATCTTTTGCAGTTCCTGTTTCCATTAGACCGAGAATTTGCAGGAGAGCTACTCCGCCAGGCTGCTTCGTCTCAGTCAATTGTCGCGCCCCTTTCGGATAAGATTTCCGGTACAAATAAGGAAGCTAGAAGGCTTGCTTTTCTATCATATAATTTAGCTGAAGATGATGTGTCAGTAGCTGCGGTTGTTTTGCGTTTGGGTCTTCAAGAAAGCACAGCTCCCATGGTCGCCAACATCCTCAAGAGAATCCGCGAAAAAGATGCAAAACTCTCCAATTCGCTTGCTCATTTTGCACTTGAGAATATTGAGAATCAATCACCGACCCAAGGCTTAGTCGGCTTGGGCACTATGATGATCTATGTTTTTCCTTCGGTTCCTTATGCTACCGTAAGCATGGAGAATTCAACCGCAGACCGGGAGCTTAGAGACCGATTCGCCGATGTCGCTTACATAGTATTGAAGAAGTCTCTTGCTGAAGATGTATCTCGTTTAACTGATCAACAAGGCTATTCCACCAGAGAATTAGGATTGAGGGTGTTAGGTCAGGCCTTAATCGCCGGAACTCTAGCGGTTCTCTCACAGAAGAACAACCAAGAAAGATTCCCTGAACTGCAGTCGACAGCGATTTTGGCACGTAACAAGGTAGAACCCATGTTTCGTCCTATATTGGATTCTCAAATTGCAAGTGTCAGAATGACTGTACAACAAGCCGAGAATGATGATGCGACCGATGCAGAGATAATTAGTGCTCTGGCACAAGCAGACTTTAATGGTGCTCAGATATTAATTTCAAAAGTCATAAATGAGGATCGGAAACGGAATTGGACCAATACGTTGTTAGCCTCTGTTGCAAAGCGTTCGCTTGATACAGGAAAATTATCGTTGGCTCTAGACAACGTTAAGAAAATGACAGATATGAATCAAGCATTGGGGCTCCTATCTAAAATCGCTCAATCTGCAGAAAAGAAACAAGACACGCAAATTTCTCTTGCGGTTCTACAGGAAATGCACAAGATATTCAGCCAGTTTGAAAAGGGTCAGAAAGCACGTGCACAACTTACAGTTGCTTCGGAGATAGGTTACTTCATGCCGATCGAGGCATCCGGCTTCCTCTCTAACTCTGTTTCCACGATCAACGAACTGTCGGAGATAACTGAATCGAATTCGGTTTTACGAGGTGATCAGTATTGGAACAATCCTGAAAACTTTATTCGTTCGCGATCTTTCACTAGGGCATTCAAAGCGTCCGCTAAGCAAAGTCAGAGTGAGACGCTTTTACTTGCACACAAAGTCAAGAACACTTCTCTTCAAATGATTGCACGGCTTGCATCACTGGAACCCACGATACTGGCAGGGAACAAAGACAAAAACCCAGTTCCGAAAAAGGAGAGGACACCTGTAAAGCAATAAGTTGTCCACACTGCGCTAATTCCAAATCCAATAAACCTCAAAGGTTAAATTCGTGGGCAAATGCCGGCGGGGCTAATTTTGTTGTTCCTCGTGGTGTGCCTCAATGAGTTCTCGTCTGTCCAACCGAACCCGCGATCCGGGCTGAGCCAGAAAGATCGCGATTTTGCCGCTACAACAGTTCAGGAGATAAACCAAAAAGAATTTAAGCTCGCGGCCAAAATCGTCGTCGAAGCTTATAGGAACTATCCCCAGCCTCCGCCCCAAGTAAACGCGGGCCAAGCCGCAAGACCATTCGCGCCGCCTACTCAAAACCGACTATTGAAAGAACTCGATGCTGTGCATTTCATTGAATAGGTTTCTTCGTAGCTTTCTTCATTATCCGGATGGCATTTAGGTCTAGGATCAGGACGCCTTCGGAATCGACCCGGGCGGTGGTGAACGCGAGTGTGCCTTTCGGATTGATCTTGTATCGACGGCAGAAATCGGTCGCGGTGTTCAATTGGCCTACGCGGCCGTTTTTCTTTATCCAATGCGGAAACGAACTTTGGCGGTTCAGCGGCGAAGGCTTGATGCCGATCGCGGATTTTTTGCGGTCGTACATCAACGTGACGCCGTCGGGATTTCCAAGTGCTTCGAGCGCGTGCCGATTAAAATAGATCCGTCGCTGCCGATT
Source organism: Pyrinomonadales bacterium (assembly GCA_038256005.1). Taxonomy (GTDB): domain Bacteria; phylum Acidobacteriota; class Blastocatellia; order Pyrinomonadales; family Pyrinomonadaceae; genus OLB17. The sequence continues at coordinate 3,853 of JBBSKW010000130.1, read as the reverse complement.
GATCGTTACGTGGGTCCTGTCTTTTGTAGAACGGTTGGCACCTTCTTCGAACTCTTCCCAATCTAATTTCATTATTCTTTGCTCCATTTTTTCATCTGTATGTATCATCTGCAATACAATATTGCAAAGATACAACAGTTGAAAGAAAAATGCAATGATTATTTTTTCGGTGCGGAATTGTTCTGGGGATCGGTCGAAATTTTTGCCAAAGACTATGGTCCAACTGCGGTTTTTAGTGTTGCAGGTACCATTACCCCAAAAGGTTTGAGCGGGTTGACCGCACCAAGAAACTGGCTCCGTTTTGCGTGCCTCAAATTGGCCTCGTTCGTCTAACGGTTCCCCATAACCGGGGTTGGGACCAAAAAACGCGGGGCTGGGACCAAACAACGCGGGGCTGGGCCACTAGAACGCAGGACTGGAAAGAATCCAGCTAAAAGCTATTATTCAGCTGCCGTTTGAGCCGTTGCTTTCCCAACCTGTACGCGAGCGGGCCGCAGAAGGCGATCGCCGAATTTGTAACCACAGGAATATTCCTTCGTCACTTTTCCGTCCTGATCGACTTCTGACGCGACCATATCCACAGCTTCATGGAGCTCAGGATCAAAATCCGCACCGACCGAGGCGACCACTTCAACACCGACGCTTGTTAACGTTTTCTCGAAAACGCGGGCGACACCCTTAACGCCATCGCGAAGATTATCGACCGAAGCATCGGTTTCGCTGGCCGAAACGGCAAGGTTTAGGTTATCGAGAACAGGTAGCAACGTCTGAAGAAAATTGAACTTGCTCTGGCTAGCACGCTCTTCCAGCGTTTTCATCAACCGGGCACGCATTTCGGCGGTCTCTTTTTCAAGATTTGCCTTCGCTTCTTCAAACTTTGCCTGTACGCCGACGAGCTTTGACTCGGCTGCTTCTCGGCGTTCCGTCTCGGCTTTAAGGCGATTCTCAAGATCGATCTCAGCGGCGGAACGCACGGGTTCCTTCTTTCCACGGGCGGGCTGCGGATCTTCAGCTATACGTTCGCCATGTTCGTTAAAACGTCGTTTGTCGTTGACAGGTGTCTTAAATTCTTCGTTGTCGAATAACTCGTCGATCAGGCTTTTTTCTTCACTCATTTTATTTCTTCGAAACATCTATTGATAAATTGTATTCTCTCGATCGTCTTTAATAAAGACGACTGTTACTGCGTTGTGTTTAACCTACTTGCCAGCGGCCTTTTGTTCGCTGTCATCGGCCTTAAACACCATCACACCGTCGTCAGCTAAAATTCGCACCGTTTGTCCCGGCCCGATCTCGCCGTTCAAGAGTTTTACCGCGAGCGGGTTTTGGATCAGCGACTGGATCGCACGTTTCAGCGGACGTGCACCGTAAACCGGATCGTAACCTTCGCTGACGATCAGGTCGCGAGCCGATCGGTCCAGCACCAACTCGATGTTTCGCTCGCCCAAATTAGCGCGTAGTTTTTCTAACTGAACGTCGATGATCGTGGCGATCTCATCACGCGTTAACTGTGAAAATACAACGATATCATCGATTCTGTTGAGGAATTCGGGCTTGAAGTGATCGCGAAGAACCTGCAAGACATTTGCTCTGATATCATGGTCGGCCAACGGGTTTTCGGCGGAGGCCTGGATCTCTCGCGAACCAAGGTTCGAGGTCATTATCAGCACCGTGTTCTTGAAGTCGACAACGCGACCCTTGCTGTCGGTCAATCGACCGTCATCCAAGATCTGCAGCAAAATATTGAAAACGTCCGGATGTGCCTTTTCGATCTCGTCGAACAAAACGACCGAATACGGCCGCCGGCGAACTGCTTCGGTCAACTGGCCGCCTTCTTCATAGCCGACGTAGCCCGGAGGCGCACCGATCATTCTCGCGACAGCGTGCTTCTCCATATACTCGGACATATCGAGCCGTACCATTGCCCGTTCATCATCGAAAAGAAACTCGGCAAGCGCCCGCGCAGTTTCGGTTTTGCCGACGCCCGTTGGGCCGAGAAAGATAAATGAACCAACCGGCCGATTCGGATCTTGCAGGCCCGCTCTCGCACGTCTAACCGCATTAGACACAGCGGTTAGAGCTTCCGTCTGGCCAATAACGCGTTTGCCGAGATTCTGCTCCATCGCGACAAGCTTCTGCATTTCGCCTTCGAGCATCTTGGAAACCGGAACGCCGGTCCATTTCGCCACGACCTCGGCCACGTCTTCTTCGTCGACCTCTTCTTTAAGGAAGACGCCATCTTTCTGCAAGCTTTCTAGCCGTTCCTGCTCGGTTTCAAGCCGCTTCTCGAGTTCTGGGATCCGGCCGTACTGAAGCTCTGCGGCCTTGGTCAGATCGCCCGCCTGCCTGGCACGTTCCAGCTCGAGCTTTGCAACTTCGAGCTGCTCTTTGCCGGTGCGCATCTTCTCGATCTCTTCTTTTTCCGACTGCCACTTCGCCTTCATCGCCCCTGACTTTTCTTTCAGATCGGCGATGCGACGCTCGATATCATCAAGCCGACTTTTCGACTTCGCATCGGTCTCGCGGGAAAGAGCCTGCTTCTCGATCTCAAGCTGCAGCGTCTCACGTTCGAGAACGTCGATCTCCTGCGGAAGGCTGTCGATCTCGATACGTATCCGCGACGCGGCCTCGTCAATAAGATCGATCGCTTTATCGGGAAGAAATCGGTCAGTAATGTACCTTGTTGAAAGCGTTGCAGCAGCAACGATCGCCGCATCCTTGATGCGAACGCCGTGATGTACCTCATAGCGTTCCTTCAGCCCGCGAAGGATCGCGATCGTGTCCTCGACCGTCGGTTCACCAATATAGACCTGCTGAAATCGTCGTTCGAGGGCTTTGTCTTTTTCTATATATTTTTGATATTCGTTCAGTGTTGTCGCGCCGACGGCCCGCAGCGTTCCGCGTGCGAGAGCCGGTTTCAGCATATTCGAAGCGTCGATCGCGCCTTCGCTTGCACCGGCGCCAACCAATGTATGCAGCTCGTCAATGAACAGGATTATCTGGCCTTCAGCCTTTTCGATCTCTTTTAGTACAGCCTTTAATCGGTCTTCAAATTCACCTCGATACTTTGCGCCGGCGAGCATCGATCCTAAGTCGAGCGAAACAAGCCGCTTATTTTTTAAGGTCTCAGGAACATCGCCCGAAACGATCCTTTGAGCGAGTCCTTCAACGATCGCAGTTTTACCTACGCCGGGTTCGCCGATCAGGACAGGATTATTCTTGGTGCGTCTTGAAAGTATTTGGATCGCTCGACGGATCTCGTCATCGCGTCCTATCACTGGATCTAGCTTCCCTTTGCGCGCTCGCTCTGTGAGATCTTGTGCATATTTTTCAAGAGCCTGAAAATTCTCCTCGGCATTCTGTTCGGTAATCCGCGAACCACCCCGCATTTCGGTGATAACTTTTTCAAGATCCTCGCGAGTAACGCCTTGGGAACGCAGGATCCGACCCGCTTCACCATCTTTCTCGGAAACTATCGCAAGCAGCAGATGCTCGGTCGAGATATACTCGTCCTCCATCTTCTCCGCTTCTTTCTGGACGTCCTGGAAAATGGTATTCGTTCGCGAACTGAAATATTGCTGGCCGCCGGAGACTTTGGGCATTTTATCGATCGAACCCTGCAATTCCTCGGCGATTGGTGACGCATTAGCGCCGATCTTGCCAAATATCGGCCGAACGACTCCTTCCTTCTGCTCGAGCATCGCCATCAGAATGTGCTCAGGCTCGACCTGTTGATTCTCATTCTTTTCCGCGACGCCGATAGCGGATTGAACAGCCTCTTGTCCGCGAATTGTAAATTTGTCGAATCTCATAAACTCTATTTTACCGCAAACATTCGAAGACGCAGAGAAAT